>SXHM01000273.1 GCA_005773695.1 Bacteroidota bacterium | reverse complement strand
GGTGATTGTATTAACGGATATGGTTCTTTGCTCAATGAACAAGGTGATTTATATACCGGAAATTTCAAAGATGCCTTATACAACGGCTATGCAAAAATGGAGTACTCTAATGGTGATGTATATACAGGGTTGTTTCTTACGAATTATCGTCAGGGATGGGGAATGCAGAATTATGTCGATGGCAGAAAATATGAAGGTGAATGGATAAAAGATGAGCTACAAGGTGACGGAACGTTATATTATGCTGATGGTAAAAAACATATCGGACAATTCAGAAATAACAGACCTAACGGGCGTGGAATTTTATACAATTCAAATAACAGCATATTGGCTGATGGCTTTTTTGAAGACGGAGAATATATTCCGGGAGGAGTTATTAAAAATGCCGGAACATCATACTTTGAGACCTATAAAGTAAACAGGTTATTGCAACAGTATAATATCAATGAGTTTCCTTATGTGACAGGTTTTTCCCGGACTTTTAGCGCAGTAAAAAATGCACATTCAGATAATTATCAGTCTGTAAGAGGTGATGAAGTATCTGAACACACAAGTGGGCAAGTCAGGCATGAGGGAAAAATTAAAATTCAGGGCGCAAGCAGCTGTTACATTATTGCAGATACTTATCTGGCTAACTATGGTGAATTTTCATCCCTTGAAAGTGTCGTAAAAAAATTTGCAGAAGTATATTCTCAAATATCAGCTACCGATAAAAATTTCACTATCGTAAATGACATCAGTTCGTTGGAACCTCCTTGTATCAAACGCTATCTCTTCTTAAAAGATGAGGGCAACTATTATTCTCAGGACTGGATGTACCTGAGTATTTATGAATGGAAAAAAGATCGGAATTATTTTCTCGAACTGGGTTGTGGTTTTGGTGCAGGAAAAGTGATGAAGGTAACACCTCAATCTGTGAAAAAGGATACACTTTTTGCCAGCAACTTATTACTGCTTTTAAATGATGCTGATAACTCATTCCGGAATCTTACTGATAATGACAGCACACTTATCTGTCTGGAAAATATGGATACTGTTGCTTGTTATAATCTCAAAATTGAATTACCGGGCTTGAGTAAACTGAAGTATTTTCCGCTTCATTCCAATGAAAGCACTAAAGGTGTTTCCTGTTTTACCGAGGCTTCAACAGAAAAAGAAGCAAAAAAAATATATAATCATTTAATTACTCAGGTCAAAAATTCTTTGGATGAAACCTACGTTTATACCGAAACTGTTGAAGCAGATAATTTCACCTCTGAAATTTTATTTGCTTCTTTCAGCGAAATTCACAGTGACCATACTCCTTTGGTTAGAATAAATTTAGGAGCAGGAGAAGTGGAAAATTATCAGGTTCTACTGACCGTTCAGTATGATTCTTTTACTATTGTTTCGCGACAGCTTCCTTACAGTTGGTAAACTGAAATTACTCCTCACTCCAGCAAACTAAAATCTGGCGTTTGCCTTCATAGGGAAGCCTTCCGTGTGAAGTTCCAAGATTATCAATTGCCAGCAAATCATTTTTCTTCCACGGAAATATCACCATGTTTTTCCAGATGGTTTCTTCAATGTTACGGATATATTTTTTCGGAATTTCTGTTCCATCGGCAAACAACATATTCATGCTTTGTTCTTCAGCAGAAGTTCCTCTTTTTTTGAGTTTGGTTGCCACATTTAAAAACAATTTCATCATCAATGTTTTCATGCGTTTCTGACGCTGATGAATAAATTCATACTCAATAGGTGCAGAGTCAATATTAAATACCTGTGTATGATTAAACCACACTTTTTCTCTAGTGACAGGATGTGCAACAACAGCATCATTAATGTGAGTAATCCTTAAATCACCATTATCTTTCCATGCAAAATCAACTTCGTATTTGCGAAATTGTTTTTCCACTTCTTCTTTATCGGTAGTATGAAAAATGTCCGGCCAACTTTTCAGTTCCCAAAGGTTGAATTTGCTACGTTTGCCGGGTGCGCTATAGTTGCGGACTAATTTAAGTCTGCGCTTTTCAAACTCTCTCTTCAATTCTGGATCTAAATCATTATAAACTTTCCGAAAATTGCAAACGGGTGTTTCACCTCCATATTCCGGTTCAACATTGCAATAGAAAAACAGCTTGATTGGTTTGTTTTTCATATAGCTCATTTCACAATGCTGGGGAATGGGATAAAAGCCGGGAAGCTCGCTGGCAGAAAAAACATAGTCTGTTCCTGCAACTTTATCACGTGGAGAAGTTCCGAGATAATCATTCTTTAAATTCGGATCAACAAGCTTAGAAATTTCTTCAAACTCTTTTGGCGAACTGATATCAAAACCACGAAATAGAATTGCTCCGTGCTTATACATTTTATCAAGCAATTCCTTGTGATTTTTGCGGATGTATTCTTTTAATCCTTCGGCTGATTTATCGCCATCCGGCTCAATTACAAGAGGAAGTTGTTGTTGTTTGTTAATAAAGTATTGTTTCATATGATTAACCGCTATAGTGCACCAATATACACTAAGTTTTTCTTCAATCTATATACGTTTCCGATGATTTCTTAATTTCGCTGCCTCTTTAAAAACAGAACATGCACAGAACACATACTTGCGGAGAACTTACGATTACAAATGTTGGACAAACAGTAAAACTTGCCGGCTGGGTGCAACGCTCACGCGATTTGGGCGGAATGACCTTTATTGATTTGCGCGACCGATATGGATTAACGCAATTGGCTTTCAATATGGAAACCAATCCAACTCTATGTCTGGAAGCACGTAAACTGGGAAGAGAATTTGTAATAAAAATTACAGGAAAAGTTGCCGAGCGCAGCAGTAAAAATCTGAAAATGCCAACCGGTGAAATTGAAATTGTGGTTGATATAATTGAATTGCTGAATGCAGCCATCACCCCGCCTTTTACAATTGAGGATAATACCGATGGCGGAGATGAACTGCGCATGAAATACCGCTACCTTGATTTACGCAGAACTGCCGTGAGAAAGAATTTAGAACTGCGACACCGCATGGCAATTGAAACACGAAATTATCTTGACTTACAAGGTTTTCTTGAAGTGGAAACGCCTGTGCTTATTAAATCAACGCCCGAAGGAGCCAGAGATTTTGTTGTGCCTTCGCGGATGAATCAAGGTGAGTTTTATGCATTGCCGCAATCACCTCAAACGTTTAAGCAGATTTTAATGGTAGGTGGTTTTGATAAATATTATCAAATTGTAAAATGCTTCCGGGATGAAGATTTGCGAGCCGACCGTCAGCCTGAGTTCACGCAGATAGACTGCGAAATGAGTTTTGTGGAACAGGAAGATATTCTGAATACATTTGAAGGATTGGTAAAAAATCTTTTTAAAAAAGTAAAAGGTGTTGAGATAGAATCATTACCGCACATGACCTATGCTGATGCCATGAAATATTATGGTAATGACAAGCCTGATACACGTTTTGAAATGAAGTTTGTAGAACTGACAGAGTTAGTAAAAGGAAAAAGTTTCAAAATTTTTGATGATGCCGAAACAGTGTTAGGCATTTGTGCCAAAGGTTGCTCAGAATATACCCGCAAGCAATTAGACGAACTGACAGAATTTGTAAAACGTCCGCAACTTGGTGCCGGTGGATTAATTTACCTGCGCTATAATGCTGACGGAACTTTGAAATCTTCAGTTGATAAATTTTACAATGAAGAAGAATTGAAGAAATGGGCAGCAGCATTTAATGCACAGCCCGGAGATTTAATTCTTGTTCTTGGCGGAGTAGAATCAAAAACTAGAAAAGCACTGAGCGAATTACGTTTGGAAATGGGCAGCAGACTTGGGTTTCGTGATAAAGATGTATTTTCTCCATTGTGGGTTGTTGACTTTCCATTATTGGAATGGAGTGAAGAAACAAACCGCTGGCACGCGATGCACCATCCGTTTACTTCACCTAAGCCGGAAGATATTTCATTACTTGATTCTGACCCGGGAAAAATACGTGCCAATGCATACGACATGGTAATTAATGGTGTTGAAGTTGGCGGTGGTTCTATAAGAATCCATAACAAAGACTTACAGGCAAAAATGTTTGAAGTGCTTGGTTTCACTAAAGAAGATGCACAATACCAATTCGGTTTTCTGATGAATGCATTTGAGTTCGGTGCGCCTCCGCACGGTGGTATTGCCTTTGGTTTCGACAGGCTTTGCTCTTTGTTTGGTGGATCCGATTCTATTCGTGATTTTATTGCTTTCCCAAAAAATAATTCAGGACGTGATATGATGATAGATTCACCTTCAACAATAAACCCTGAGCAACTGAAAGAACTAGGAATTCAGCTTGATAAGAAATAGTTTACTTTTTCTTTTTCTCACTCTTTTTACTTTTTCTGCAAAGAGCCAGTTTATTATTAATGGTCCGGCAATCGGTGGCGTAACTCCCTCGGGTGCGAGGATGTATATCTGCACGGAACAGCCTCAATCCATTATTGTTCTTCTTTCAGAAAATGGAGGTGAGAGCAATACTAAATCTTTTAAAGGTTTCACCACTAAAGAAAAATTCAATACAACTATTGTTGATTTCTTTGGCTTAAAACCGGACACTAAATATTTTTATTCCTTCCTGATTGGCGAGAAGAAAGACAGCATTCAGGGCAGTTTCACAACCTTTCCTGAAACCGGTAAAAGAGGAAATTACACTTTCGTTACAGGCTCCTGCCAGGAAACAGAGAACATGAAAGTGTTTGATGTTATACCAAAACAGAATCCGCGCTTCCTGCTGCACACAGGAGATTTTACCTATCCTGATTACCAGATTTCACCTGATTATTCTGCTGATTACTCAAAGGTTGCTTATTCGTACCGCAGACGTTATGACGAAAAAGTGATGAAAGAAATGTTGTATTCCATTCCTATTGATTACATCTATGACGATAATGATTATGTGGGAGGCAATGGTGGCAGATACAATAAGAATAATATCAAAAGCAGTTTCAAAGGAAAGGTAGAACACAAATTTATTATTGATTCATTTCCAACTTCATGGCGTAGAAATGTGATAAAAGGTTACACCGAATTTTTTCCCGGTTATACCATGGCAGATACTTCAGAAGGGGTTTATCACAGCTTTACATTCGGTAATGCTGAGTTCTTTTTTGTTGACCGCTGCTCGGCACATGAAGACGCACTGGCAGCTAACTTCAGCTATAATGAAAAGAAAAACAAATGGTCATTTTCGCCTAAAGACAGTGTAACATTGTTTGGAGAAAAACAAATGCAATGGCTGAAAAGCGGTTTAAAAAATTCAACAGCTGATTGGAAATTTATTGTCAGTGGTGCACCTTTCAATAAAGCTTTGCGCAAACTGATAGACAAGGGAATGAAGATTCAGAAAATACAGGCGAAAGGTTACAATGGATTTCACATGGCAACAGGCTTTGCTTCTTATTTTGCGGGTTATCCAAAAGAGCAGGAAGATTTTTTAAACTTTATTAAACAGGAAAATATTAAAGATGTAATCGTCATCAGTGGTGATACCCACCATAATTTGATGGATGATGGAGCAAACGCAGGTTTGCCTGAAATGAATGCAAGTGGCATGAGCGTTACCGGAACTTACCTTGCTTATTTCCTGAATTTAGTGGGTAAAGGAACTATGATGTATGATATAGGAGACGAAATATGGAACCAGGGCGGTAATGGAATCGGAAATCTGAATTTCAAAAATGCTTTTGGCAGAGTGGACATTATTGAAAACAACTATGTAACGTTAAGCCTCATTGACGAAGACAATGAAGTAATCAGCAGTTTCAGAGTTTATCATTCAGCCTATACTGCTGAACGGAAGTAAAATCTATTTCAACACTCCCAACTCTTTGCCCACTTTTGTAAACGCAGCAATCGCTTTATCTAAATGTTCTCTTTCGTGCCCTGCCGAAATCTGAACACGGATACGGGCTTTTTCTTTAGGTACAACAGGGAAGAAGAAACCAATCACGTAAATTCCTTCTGCCAATAATTTATCGGCAAAGACCTGTGCAATTTTTGCATCATACAACATGATAGGAACAATCGGATGAATTCCTTCGCGTATATTGAAACCTGCTGCTGTCATGGCTTTACGGAAGTACGCAGTGTTGTCCATCAGCTTGTCGCGCAAGGCAGTTGTTTCACTCAGCAAATCAAAAACTGCGGTAGCTGCACCAACAATGGAAGGAGCTAATGAGTTGGAGAACAAATACGGTCGTGAACGCTGACGCAGCATTTCAATAATCTCTTTTCTTCCCGAAGTAAAGCCTCCCATCGCACCGCCCAAAGCTTTACCCAATGTTCCGGTGATGATATCTACCTTACCTATTACACCACAATGCTCGTGTGTTCCTCTTCCTGTTTTACCAACAAAGCCTGTGCAGTGGCTGTCATCCACCATTACCAAGGCATTGTACTTTTCGGCAAGAACACAAATCTCATCCAGCTTTGCTAAAAAACCATCCATGGAGAAAGCTCCATCCGTAACAATGATTCTGAAGCGTTGTGACTGTGCCTGTTTTAATTGTGCTTCCAGGTCAGCCATGTCGTTGTTCTTGTAACGATAGCGTTGTGCCTTGCACAAACGTACACCATCAATAATGGAAGCATGATTCAATTCATCAGAAATGATAGCATCTTCTTCACCAAACAGTGGTTCAAATACTCCACCGTTTGCATCAAATGCTGCTGCATATAATATAGTGTCTTCGGTTCCAAGAAAATCAGAAATCTTTTTTTCTAATGTTTTGTGAATATCCTGCGTGCCGCAGATAAAGCGCACAGAAGACATTCCGAAACCTCGTGTATCTAAAACATCTTTTGCTGCCTGAACAACTTTCGGGTGACTTGAAAGTCCGAGGTAATTATTTGCACAGAAATTAATCACCGTTTTTCCGCCCACGCTGATTTCAGCACCCTGAGCCGATTCTATTACTCTTTCTTTTTTAAATAATCCTGAATTGTGGATGTTTTGTATTTCTTTTTCAAGATGAGTTTTAAGTTCTCCGTACATAGTTTTATTCGTTTAGTTTTTTATCCAGATTTTTCCTGTTCTCAAATTTCCTTTTACTGCTTCAAGCTTCCATGCAAATGGAAATGCAGCGCAATTATAAAAAGCTTCTGATGAATTTACTTCTTCCGACAAAAGTAATCTTCCGTCAATTCCATAAATGTTGAACTTTCCTTGCTCAGCATTTTTTATTTGCAATAATGAATTCTGTACATCATAAATTAATTGTACAGAATTCTGTAAGTTGTTGTCTTCAATAGCACCAAACACAGGCGACTGGCAAACATCATTGAAGTTCATAGTTTGTACATCGTCAATCCATATCATGGCGCGCGCATCACTCTGCTGTGGTGAAAAACAAACACTGTCTAATGTTAATCCGTTTACGTGACGAAAATAAATTCCGTAAGCAGGGAGCGTATTGCCGAATAAATCCATTTCGGGACGTTCTTCAATATTTTCGGGAATTACATAATTAGAATCTACTGCAGCAGATCCCCCGGGAACTGTAAACGAAATATTTTCGAGACGAACATTTTCTAAACTATGTCCCGGAATTCCGCTAAAATGACATGGAAGATTATTTAGTCCTTCTCCTGAAATATTGCGCAATACAAGGTTTTTAAATGTTCCTGCAGGTAGCGGAGGTAGTGAATCAACATACTGTCGGTTGCTGTCGCCAAGCCGCACCACAATAGGAACCTGCACGCCTGAAACGGTGATGTTTTCAATCAGCACACTGTCGATATGTGCACCGTCAATGCTTGCAACATTAATTCCAATCTCGCCCGGCTGACCTAATCCTCCTTCTGTAACAACGCAATCATGTATGTGAACTTTATTGACATCGCCCACGGTTTCAGTTCCGATTTTAATTACGCGTGCAAGACTTGAAAATGTGCAATTATATACTTCCACATCGTAAAGATTATGAGTGCTGGTTGTTTTCATTACCATGGCATCATCAAAACTTTCAACCGTGCAATCGTGAATGCGCACATAGCGACAACCGTCAAAAGCAATTCCGTCATTATTTCCAACACCTGAATTATTAATCTTTAAACCTGACATTAACAAGGTGTCGCAATTTAAATTATGCATCATCCAGAAGGAAGAATTTTTCATGTTTACGTCTTCATAGCGCACATTAACGCAGGATATAAAACGCACGCCAAAAGCGCGTTGACTTGAATTAATAATAAATGCCGAGGCAAAACTATTGCCATCTAATGTGCCTTTACCAACTATGCCGATGTTGTTTTCGCCTTCTGCATATATCAGTGAACGTTTGCGATAGTCGTCAGCCATGCCTTGCACCTGCGATTCAATTTCGGGATAGTGAGCAGGATTGCCGCTGCCTTTTAAAATGGCTGCACTATCGAGATATAACAACACATTACTTTTAAGAAAAATAGTTCCGCTCAGAAAAGTTCCTCCTTCGGGAACATGCACTTCTCCACCGCCTGCGTTGAAACAACTGTCAATAGCATCTTGTATGGCTGTGGTATTAAGCGTTGTTCCATCATTCACTGCGCCAAAGTCTGTGATGCTGAGCGTTACTTGCGCAGAACAATTGAAAATTGATAATTGACAATTGGTAATTAATAAGAGTAGCAGTTTCTTCATTCGGTTTGTTTTTAAAAATTATACAACACCCCTTGCTCTGCAAAAATAAAATTCAGCTTGTACTTATTCTGTTCGCTTATTTGTTTCTTAATCGTTTCATCATTATTACCTGTTGGCTTTATGTGCGTGATAATCACATTCAACTCTTTCAAAGCATCTTTCCCGGCAAGTTTTGCAAGTACTTCCATTTCGTGCATCAGCCATTTGGGTGTAAGGTGTCCAAAGAGTTTATTATCAGGTTGCTCATCCGGATAAGAAACTTCAAGAAAAATTGCTTTCAGTTTTTTCTCTTTCATTAAAGGCGCAATCTCTTTCCATACACTTTCCATACGATTGGATTTCTCCAATTTATCTGTACCGGTGTCACCAAAGTATAAAATGTAGTTATCATTGTTACGCAGTAAAAATGCAGAACTCTGATAAGGTGTTGAGTGACTTAACGGAAATGTTTTTGCTGAAAGTGCAGTGTTCTCAATTTTAGTTTCGGCACCGGGAGCCAGAAACTTGTACTGATACTTTTTTAACGCAGGGCTGTCACCATCGCTGCCAAAGTTAGGCCAGCTCTTCCAGTTGAAATAATGTTTCTGCAAGTAGTCGAGGGTGAAGGGAAGTCCGTAAATATTCTTGGTGGTATCATCTACGGAATTGAGAACAAGACCTGAAATATGATCAAGATGGGCATGAGAAATTAAGTAGGCTTTGATATTGTTTTTTAAAAACGATTGTACATCGCCTTTAACTGCTTTTGTAGCAATTGCTTTTTCAACACCGTTGTAAATAGTTCCGGCATCCAGGCAAACATAGGTATCGGAACCTTCAGGTGCGACCAGGTAGGCAGAGAGGTTGCTTTCGTCAAGACCGCCTTTTACACCGAGGGGAATTACTTTGAAAGAATTCTGAGCTACACTAAAACAGGAAACAAAAACAAAAAAGCAGAAAATGAAATGTTTCATTAATTAACTTGCTTTTTAAATTGCTCTTCAGCTTGCTTATCAAAGAACACCCAGAAGATCGGAGTGTAACCTTTAATCTGTCCGGTTTCGGGTTCAATAACTGCCATGCGGGGTGCTGCGCCTAACACACGCTTCTCCAACTGAAGTGTTTCTTTGTTGAAATGCCAGGTCTCTTTCAACTTAATTGAAATGATGTTTTTGTCCAGTTCGTTCTGAACTATTTTGGTTTCCAATACTTCGGTCTCCGGATTTTCAACATAAACTGTATCTGTAAAATTGGAAGCTTTTTTTACATCATCAATGCTTAAAGGCGAGCCATCCATAAAATTGTAGGCCTGCAAATTGCCGGCATACACCTGCTCAAAAATCTCGTAAATCAATTTTGAGTAGTCTGAAAAATCTGTGTCTTCCAGATCATCATAATAAGTAGTGGGTGCGTCAAGCGAATAAATAGCAGGCTTTGTCCAGCCGGCTTGTGTGGTTGCTGTTGTAGTTGTTTCAGCTTGTTTAGCTTGTTCTTTACAGGAAAGAATAAACACAAGAGGAAGAAAAATTAATAACTGTTTCATGGATTAGAATTCTTAATTAACTGAATATAAAAGCTGATGGTTTCTTTATAACTCTCAATAGAAATACGTTCGTCTGTTCCGTGAATACGTTTGAGGTCTGCATCATCCAGACGTGTTGGTTCAAAGCGGAAAATATTTTTGGTGATGTTCTTGTAATGTTTTGAATCGGTTGCTCCCAATACTAAATAAGGCGCTACCAATACATCCGGAAAAATTTCTGCTGTTGTTTTATGGATAACACCAAACGCGGGGGAGCTGAGATCTGACACCCCAGATGGCTCATCGGGCTGCTGACTGGTGGTTCCTACTTTTATACGTTGGTCATTGATAACTCTTTTCACATAATCTATAACACCTTGCGCACTGTCGCCCGGCATGATGCGGAAATTGACAACAGCATATGCTTTAATAGGAAGCACATTTTCTTTTTCACCGCTTTTGAAAATAGTAGCTGCGGTAGTTGTATGCATGGATGCGCGCGTGGAATTCTTCTTGTCGAGCTGACTTTCAATAACAGGACCAAACAACCAACGGTTGGCAAAAACAAGGCGCATTCCAAAATCCATTTCAGGTCCTACATAATCAAAAAGCACTGCGCCAACTCCGTTCATTTGATTAGGAAACGGGTGTGTTTCCAGTTTTGTAATGGCTGCGCTTAAAATACCGATTGCACTTTGTTTTGGCGGCATGGAACTGTGTCCGCCTTCTTCCTCCACACTCAGTTCTAAACTAACATAACCCTTCTCGGCAATACCGATAATGGCAACCGGTTTTTCTACTCCGGGAACTATTCCGCTGATGATGGAACCGCCTTCATCCAACACATATTCCAGTTCCACATTTTGTTGTTGCAGATAGTTTGCAATCTGAAGTGCGCCCTGCCTCCCTCCTATTTCTTCATCATGTCCGTAGGCAAGGTAAACAGTACGCTCGGGTTTAAAACCTTCGTGCAATAAATATTCTACAGCTTCCATTTCACCCATGATGCCGCTCTTTATATCCAAGGCACCGCGACCGAAAACAAAACCATCTTTAACTACTCCTTCAAAAGGCGGATGCGCCCAGCCGGAAAGCGTAACAGGGTCAACGGGTACCACATCCTGATGCGCCATAAGCAATATCGGTTTCAATCCGGGATTACTGCCCTGCCATTTGTATAACAAACTGTAGGTATTTATTTTTTCAAGCGTTAAAAGGGAATCAACTAAAGGAAAAGATTGCTGAAGAAAACGATGCAAGCCCATGAAAGCGGTGGTGTCCATTTTTCCTGAATCCTGATACGATACAGTTTTGAATTGTATGGCCCTGCTCAAACGCTGTATAACTGCATCATCGGTTTTGTAAAGCGGAACAGCTTCTGCTTTTATTTGCTTTGTATAAAAGGATAAAGTATTGAACAGTAGAACGGCTGCAAGCAGCAGCAGAATGGTAAGGAGAATGAGGAGGACTTTTTTCATCGGGTTTTGTTGGGTAAAAATAGGTTTTTTGACCACCCCCTGACCCTCTCCTTGAGAAAAGGAAGGTAGTCGGTTTCTTTTACTCTTCTGTTTCCATCAGCGCGCGCTCCACGTATTTATCGGGTATAGTCCACATGATAGCAGAGATACCGATGAGAGCAGTCGATACAATGGGATAATAAAATGCAACAGGAATGGCAACTAAATGGGCTACCACCGATAGCATGGCTTTCTTTTTTGACTTGAGAATGGCCTCCATCAATTTGTTTTTTTCGGGGAGGTGGGCAATAATAGCCTCTTGCAGGAGAAAAGCCATAAAACCGCAAAATAAATGGTTAACGGCATAGAGTGCAACTGTGAGTTCGGCAAAATGGTTTTCACCCATCCAGCCGGTAGTGAAGGGAATGAGCGAAAGAGAGAACAGCAAACCCATATTTGCCCAGATGATTTTAGGAGTTACATGGCGCACTGTATGCAAGAGGTGGTGATGGTTGCCCAAATAGATAGCTAGCGTAAGAAAACTCAGCACATAGCTGATGAAAACGGGAGTGAGCTCAAGCAAAGCATGAAGCGTTGCCTCATGTGGTATTTTTATTTCCAATACCATAATGGTGATGATAATGGCTATTACTCCATCGCTGAAAGCTTCAAGGCGGGTTTTGTTCATGGGGTGTTACTTATTACTGAAATTTATAGGGCCAAAAATAGATAAAATGAAAAGCGGGTACCACTCATAGGGGTTTTTACCACAGAGGCACGGAGGCACAGAGAAAAAATCCTCAGTCTGAGTGGTATGCCTTTGATTACTGCTTCACAAATTTCTCCGCCTGTCTTCCCGACTGAATAAAATAAATTCCAGAAGAAAAACCCGAAACATTTAATTGAATTGTATTGCTTCCCGAGTTGAGATTTTTTGACAACACTTCTTCACCTATAACATT
>SXHM01000272.1 GCA_005773695.1 Bacteroidota bacterium | reverse complement strand
CGTTCTCTGTTTTTCCGAATCCATTTAATTCTTCACTTGCTGTGCAATATTATTCCGACAAAAATACAACTGTTAATTTTTCAGTTTTTGATGTAAATGGCAGATTAGTTAAATCATTTGATTTTCCTCAGGTTTCAGGACTGAATACAATTGCATGGTCAGGTGATAATACAGATGGGAATTTTGTTTCTGCCGGGTTGTATTTGCTTAAATTGTCTGACGGACATTACCCAATATTCACAGCTAAAGTTGTAAAGAAGTAGATTTCAGTTTTTAACATTGAAACGTGAATGAATTATTGTGAAAGCAAAATTCTTGGGTAAATAAATGCATAGTTTTACAACATGAAAAAGTCTTCAGTTTTCTCTACAAGAATACTTCCGGTAATAAAAAATAAATACGTTATTACTATTCTCGCTTTTCTGCTGTGGATGACTGTTTTTGATGAAAACAATTTTATTGCTCAATATAAAACAAGGCAAAAACTAATGGAACTTGAGAAGGATAAAAGATATTATACCACTGAAATTGCAAACAATAAAGAGAGCCTTAATGAATTGATGAGCAGCATGGATAATCTTGAAAAATTTGCCCGTGAAAAATACCTGATGAAACGTGATAACGAAGATATTTTTGTGTTTGTAGAGGAAGTAAAGAAATGAAATTACTGAAAGATCTTTGCACTATTCATGCTCCTTCGGGCAGCGAACAACCGATGACAGATTTTCTGATCGGTTATATAAAGAAGCAACAGAAAAATTGGAAAGTAAAGCCCAAAATCTATAACGGTGGGGATTTACAGGATTGTATTGTTCTTGTTTTTGGTAAGCCTCGCACTGCAATTTTTGCCCATATTGATTCTATTGGTTATACAACCCGTTATGAAACTGAGTTGGTAAAAATTGGCGGTCCTGTTGTAAAAGAAGGCTGGAAATTAGTTGGTAAAGACAGCAAAGGAGAGATTGAATGCACACTAAAAGTTGATAAGGATAAAAATCCTCATTATGCTTTCAAACGCAAGATTGACAGAGCAACTACACTTACATTCAAACCTGATTTTCGTGAGACTAAAGATTTTGTACAATGTTGTTACATGGATAATCGTCTAGGTGTTTGGAATGCTTTGCAAGTTGCAGAAAAATTAGAAAACGGAATAATTGCTTTCTCTACTTATGAGGAACATGGAGGCGGAACAGTTGGTTTTCTTGCCGGATATATTTACGAAAAGTTCAAAGTAAAGCAAGCTCTTATTTCTGATATAACCTGGGTAACAAACGGAGTAAAAGCCGGCAAAGGTGTTGCTGTTTCAATGCGCGATTCAGGAATACCTCGCAAGACATATTTAGACAGAGTTGTTGCCATTGCCCAAAAATCTAAAGTTCCTTTCCAGATTGAAGTTGAATTCAGCGGTGGAAGTGACGGTAATCAGTTGCAAAAGTCACCTTATCCGTTCGACTGGTGCTTTGTTGGTGCTCCCGAAAGTAATGTTCACACACCCGATGAGAAAGTGCATAAAAAGGACATCGCGGCAATGACCGCGATGTATAAAGCCTTAATGAAAGAGTTGTAAATATTAAAATAGAATTTTCAGAAGCTCTTCTTTTGTCTGTAAGCCTTTAACCCGCGCTGTTTCGTTTCCGTTTTTATAAACAGTGAAAATCGGAATTTCAGTTACGCCCATTTCTTCGGCAAGTTGTTTATGTTCGTCAATGTTGATTTTTAGAACCTTGATTTTACCTTCATTTTCTTTGCTTAGTTCTTCCAGCATTGGCGACATTTTTCGGCAGGGAGCGCACCAGGGCGCGTAAAAATCAACTAACACAGGAACATCCGCGGTTACCATTTTTTTAAAATCATCAACACTCATGGATGTTTTTGCATCACCGCTTCCGGCAGCAACATCTAATCCGGCAGCATTCCATTTTAATATTCCACCTTTTAATTCTACTACGTTTTTAAAGCCGTTTCTGCGCATATCATTGGCTGCAGAAGAACTTCTCCCGCCAGACAGGCAATACACGAAAACTGTTTCGTCTTTGTCTAATTTATTCACCTTTTGGCTGAATTCAAGAGAATTATAATCAATGTTAATAGCACCTGCAATATAACCACCACCAAATTCCTGAGGTGTGCGTACATCCAAAATTACCGGATTATTTTGCTCATGAATTTTTTCGCTGAAAGTTTTTGCATCAACTTGCTGCAACTGCTGTCCTGAGCCACTGTTGTTGCAAGCTGCGATTATAAATGCCAAGGCGAAAAATGAAATAATCTTGAATCTTATTCTCATATTATGCATATTGATTAATGATTTGTTCTAACTGATTTGCTTGCACTACACCCGATTGTCTCCATTTTATTTCACCTTTCTTAAAAAGAATAAGTGTTGGCACACCTTGAATTTTATAGGCACTTGCTGCGTCCGGGTTGCGATCTACATCAATTTTAATGATACGGGCTTTGTCGCCAATCTTCTTTTTTAATTCATCTAAAATTGGTTTCATCATTTTGCAAGGGCCACACCATTCGGCTGAAAAGTCAACCAAAACAGGTGTTTCACCTCTTGTTAATTGTTGAAAGGTCTCGTTCATAAAGATACTGTTGTTTTGTTAGCCACTTCAACCACAGGATTTAAAATCACTTTTGAGTTGATTGAATTGGAGATAAGACAAGCGCTTTCTGATTTTTGTAACACACGCTCTGCACGTTCACGATTGCTTTCATTTACAATGGTGACGTGTGCATCCAATATTATTTCAGTCATTCTGAATTTGCCTTCTACTTGCTCCAATTTTCCTTTTGAGTTGCAATGAAACTCCGTGAATTCAAGTTTTGAATTTTCGGCAATAGCCAGAAATGTTGTCATATAGCAACTGCTTACTGCAGCTGTAAACAAATGTTCAGGCGACCATATCCCAGGAATGCCTTTTGGAAACTCAGGTGGTGTAGCTACTTCAATACAACCATTTTGGTTTGACACTGCATTCAATTCGGGGGAACAAATCATTCCTTTTCGGTCGTTGCTCCAACTTATATTTACGTTATAATAATGTGGTTCCATTATCTTGTTTCAGGAGATTTTGTTTTTCAGACTGTGCCAACCACCACCATTGTGGACTTGTTTAAAACCGTTGTTTTGCAAGATGTTTTTAGCTGCTCCGCTTCGCATTCCCGATGCACAACAGGTAATAATTACTTTGTCTTTTTTCAGTTTACTGATATGACTTGCTAATGAATCAACGGGAATGTTTTTTGAACCTTTTATGTGTCCTCCGGCATATTCTCCTTTGCTGCGCACATCAATAATTTCTGCGCCCGCTTTTACTAATTCGCGATAGTCAACTGTTTTTATGCCTAAAAGGCTTTTAATTTTGGCAATCATTGGTTTTATTTTTTAGGGCAGGTAGTAATTCCGAATGGAAGATAAAGTGGACAAAAAGAAATTACACTTGTAAGCAGGAAGATTCCTCCCAAAGCTATTAATGCATATCCAAGCGTTCCTGAAATTGTACCTGTGAAATAAAGTACTGCAATTACAACAGCTACTACAACACGCAGTATTCTGTCAAGTGTTCCCATGTTTGTTTTCATTGTTTTTCTTTTTTAGTTTATGATGCAAAAGTATTTCAACAAGCAGCGAGTAATCAGCAACAAAAGTTACATATCGCTCAACAACTTG
>SXHM01000271.1 GCA_005773695.1 Bacteroidota bacterium | reverse complement strand
TTACAGACGTTACCAGATTCAGACTTTCCATAAAATTGAAAAGTGCATTTTCGGTATCGTGAATGGAATCATATAGATTGCCAATCTTGAGATAAACATTGGCAAGTTGAGTTGTCTGAGCTTGTGCTTCGAATAGTTTTAGTGCCTGTTGAAAATACTCCAATGCCTGCTGCTGATGATTTTCGGCAAGCAGGCGGTCGCCTTCTTTTTCGGCATCTGCAGCCGTAAGGTGTTCAAGAGTTTTTACTTCAGTAATTTCTGCCACAGGGCAAAATTATTCTTATTCGGTGAAGTCAACTATCTCAAAGCCCTGTTTTTTAAAATCGGCTTCGTTTACTTTGAAATCAGCATCTGCAGCAGGGGCGTTGGGCGTGAAGGTTTTTACAGTAAGCGTATAAGTATTACCATCTTTACCGAATGTTTTTGAACTTACAATCTGGCTCTTCTCTTTGTCAATATTCATCCGTAAGCGCGAATAGTTTTTCTTACCGGGATCCAATGGAAATAGATCAATTACCGCAATGGTTTTAGTGCCTTCTTTTGTTTCTTTTAAAAACTGGTATTTAAAACCCTCTTCATAAACAGTGAAAATCTTTGCCGGGTCAAAACCAAGCTCTTCGTTAAAATCGGTTTGTGATTTTTTATGCACCTCTTCGGCTTTCCGCATAACTATCCAAACGACAGAACCATCACTGATTACCTCCCGTCCTGATAATGTAAGTTTGAATTTGTTGCCTTTCAGAAGCAGCGTACCTTCCTGTGTTTCGTTAATTTTAGCTGCTGAGTTTTCGAGGTTGTAAGTGCATTCAACTTTTAGTGAAGTATAGCCTTTCATCTTCTTGCTTACTTCGTCAAGAATGAGTTTTGCTTTTTCGTGTTCCTGTTTGGTTTGGGCGTGGATTTGAAAAATTGAAAAAATTGTAACGATTGTAATGATTGAAAATATTCTGAGTCTCATAATGCTTAATTCCTATTAACAAGTAACCATTAACCTTTAATGATTAGCCGATTGTTTTCAAATACTGTTCCAAACTTTCTGAGGTGGGAAATAAAACCTGACGTGCCTTGCTTCCTTCATTTGGACCAACGATGCCTGCCATCTCTAATTGGTCAATGATTCTACCTGCTCGGTTGTAGCCTAATTTTAGTCTGCGTTGCAACAAAGAAGCTGAGCCTTGCTGATGCTGAACAACCATACGTGCAGCCTCGGTAAACATAGCATCGCGCTCATCAGGGTCGCCATATTCTCCACCACCGCCTTCAACGCTGTCGTCAATAATTTCGGGCAGGTGCATGGCATCAGGATAACCCATTTGCGAGCCGATAAACTCCGTTATTTTCTCTACTTCAGGAGTATCCACAAAAGCACACTGCAAGCGAATCATATCGCTTCCGGTGGAGAGGAGCATATCTCCGCGCCCAATCAATTGGTCTGCACCACCTGCATCCAGAATGGTTCTGGAGTCAATGCGAGAAGTAACACGGAAAGCAATACGTGCCGGGAAGTTGGCTTTGATTGTTCCGGTGATAATGTTTACAGAAGGACGTTGTGTTGCAATTATCAAATGGATACCGATAGCACGTGCCAACTGTGCCAAACGGGCAATCGGCATTTCCACATCTTTTCCTGCGGTCATGATTAAGTCTGCAAACTCATCCACCACCAATACAATATAAGGAAGGAAACGATGCCCTTCATTCGGGTTTAGTTTGCGCGATACAAACTTTGCATTGTATTCTTTAATGGTACGCACCGATGCATTCTTCAGCAAATCATAACGCATATCCATTTCAATACAAAGCGAGTTGAGTGTATTGATTACTTTCTTGGTGTCTGTAATAATTGCTTCAGCACTGTCGGGAAGTTTAGCAAGGAAGTGACGCTCAATTTTATTGAAAAGAGTTAACTCCACTTTCTTAGGGTCAACCAACACAAACTTTATTTGCGAAGGATGTTTTTTGTAAAGGAGTGAAACCAGAATAGCATTCAAACCAACTGATTTACCCTGGCCTGTTGCACCTGCCATGAGCAGGTGAGGCATTTTGGCAAGGTCGGCAATAAAACTTTCGTTGCTGATGGTTTTACCCAATGCAATCGGCAAATCCATTTTTACATTTTGGAATTTCTCCGAAGCAATCATGCTGCGCATGGAAACAATATCAGGACTTGAATTAGGAACCTCGATACCGATTGTTCCTTTTCCGGGAATAGGAGCGATGATACGTATACCCAATGCAGCCAAGCTCAGTGCAATATCGTCTTCCAGATTTTTGATTTTTGAAATACGCACACCGGCAGCAGGCACAATCTCATACAGCGTAACTGTTGGACCGATGGTGGCTTTAATTTTATCAATCTCAATTCCGTAGTTATTGAGGGTTTGCAGAATTTTGTCTTTGTTGCTGTTCAGCTCCTGTTCACTTACCGTGCGGTCCTGACTTACGTAATCTTCCAACAAATCAATAGGAGGAAACTTGTATTGCGAAAGCTCCAGCGTTGGGTCGTACTCTCCAACTTCATCCACCAGATTTTCGGCAGTTATTTCGTTGGCTCCGGTTGCTGCGGCAACTTCTTCAACCGAAGTTTGTGTTATTTCAAAATCAACACCATCTGATTTTTCGTTTTTAGTAACAGGTTTTGTTTCTGCAAACTCAACGGTGTTTGTTACGGGTTTTACTTCCGGTTCTTTTACAATAAGCACATTTTCTTTGTGCGGAGGTTCATCGTCTTCTTCAATTTTATTTTCTTCAACTACAGATTCAGCAATTGGTTCTTCTTCTTTGGGTTTGCGTGCAAAAACATTTTCAAATGATAAACTGAATACAAGAACGCTGTAAACCAGCATCGAGAAAATAATAAGCAAAATAACACCTGCGCTGCCAATATACAGTGCAAGTTTATTATTAAACATACGGCCAACGCTGCCTCCCCAAAATTCATCCTGCGCCAAGAAGTAGGAAAGTGTAAGCGGCAGCCAGTAGAAAAAGAAAATAGAATGTTTTGCTATTTTACCGAAAGGCAGAAGTGCCACTTTAAACGTAATGCGTATGCCCAGTAGCAATAGCAGAAATGGAATAATAAACGAAGTAATACCAAAACCACTGTAGATAAGGCGGTGTACAAGTTTGGCACCCAGCCAGCCGCCTTTATTTTGAACGGCTGTATCCGGGTTTTCGCTGGTTACAGCACTGAAATCAATTGCCCAGTTATAGAAGTAAGACACAAAAGAAATTATCAGAAACCCAGCAAGCAAAATAAGAAACGAACCGGTGACGGCATGCAACTGTTTATTTTCGAAAAACAATTTTACTGCAGCAAACCAACGTTTTAAAACGTTCTCCTTTGCCGGCTTTTTTTCAACCGGTTTCTTTGTTTCTCCTTTGAGTTTATTTTCTTTGGAAGCCATTTTCTTAAGCGGTCAAAAGTAATAATTTGCAAACACGGGTTTGCATATAGTTACTAACGCTAAAAGGTTGAAAAATAGTATTTGAGAAGCAGTAAATAAATCAGAAGTCGGTGAACTTTTCTTCCATTTCTTTCTGCGTAATTTTTTCGTATTCGGCAGGTATTGCAAACTCTTCCTCATCAATATCAGCAGCAGTTACCACTTTGGCAGTAAGGTGCATTTCTACATTAAACTGTGAGATGTTGTATTCCATAAGCACACCCTTTATTTCGTGGAAAGGAGAGCACCAGTTAGGGTCTTTAATGCCAATCTCTTCTGTGTAATAAATCACAAAATTTTTAGTGGTGTCGCTGAATACTACATCCATTTTTTTGCATGTATACCCGGCAATAACTTTTGTTTCAGTTGAGGATATCAATTGCATATCCTCCGGCTTTTTGGCGTAGCTGGTATAAATATCAGCAGAGTCTAAAATAAGTCCGTATTTTTTATTTACTAATTTAAGATAGTGAAACAGGTTGCGTTGATTGTTGTTGGTAATAAACTTGGTGGTAAAAACTCCGGCACCGGTTTTCAATTCGCCAATGGTCTTGTTGTCTTTGAATTTCATCTTCATATCCTTTGGCATCATCCCAAGCATAAAGATATCATCCTTATCAATTTTAGGATAAGTAATTTCGTATTCGATAAATCCTTCAGAAATTTTAGAGGTGTTGTCTTCACCCGTGTTACATGAACACGCAACAAACACTATCACCGCCAAAAAAAGTGGGCATACTTTTAACAAGGCGTTGTGTATTTAGGTTTGGTCAAAACTAATCAGCAGGTAAATTGACAAAATATATTATCTTCTTATTTATTAATAGATGAATGTTGAAAACATAAAGACGAATAAATATATTTTTTCGACCGAAAATATCAACTACTCATCCCATAAATTATCAAGTGTATAGGGTGAGCCATTCAGTGTCCAGTTTTCGCCATTGAGAAAACGGTAATGGCGGTCAAGCGCTGCTATCTCCTGCATGTCGGCAGCGGTGAGGTTTACAGATTGCGCATCAAAATTTTCCTGCAAACGCGCAGGATTAATGGATTTAGGAATTACCGCTGTACCGCGCTGTATAGCCCATTGGATAAGCACCTGCGCAGTGGTGCATTTATTTTTAGTAGCAATAGAAACAATAACAGGGTTTTCAAACAAACTTGGCTCATCAGCCATTTTAAGTGAGGGGTGGCGGTCTTTAGAACCCAGCGGTGAATAAGCAGTAAGGTGAATGTTATGTTGTTTGCAAAAATCAAACAATGTATTTTGTTGCAGCAGCGGATGCAGTTCCACCTGATTCATTTCGGGTTTGTGTTTTGCTTCGGCATATAACGCTTTCAGTTTTTTTATGCTGAAGTTAGAAACGCCAATGTGTTTTACTAAACCTTGTTCCATCGCAGCTTCCATGCCGCGCCAGGTTTCAATGATTGGAATTTCTTCTAAGGTAATGTAATCAGTACCGCTACGCGGGGCAAGAATATCGGATTTAAAGGCAATGGGCCAATGCACCAGGTACAAGTCTAAATAATCCAATTGCAGATCGCTCAGCGTCTTCTTCAGCGCGGGAATTACCTGTTCCTGTTTGTGGGCATTGCTCCACAGTTTAGAGGTTATCCAAAGGTCTTCGCGTTTTATTATTCCTTCTTTAAAGGTATCGCTCAAGGCATTGCCAATCTCGGCTTCGTTTAAATAAATGGCTGCACAATCTATGTGGCGGTAACCGATTTTTATAGCATCGCGCACTGCGGTGTAAACTTCACCGGGCTTACTTTTCCAGGTGCCGAGGCCGAAGGCAGGCATTTTATCTGCGTTGGGGAATAGGAGGTTTTGCATGAGTTTTTAATTTTTTAAGCGTGCAAAAATAGCTATAAAGTATTGTATTGATGAGGTGCTTTCAGACATCTAAATCCGCCTCCCCCCATGTTAAATAATTAATAAATTTGCCGCATGATTTTTACAGCGCGGCAGATTGCCGGCATACTCAATGGCACAGTGGACGGCAACCCCGATGCGCAGGTAAGTACAGTATCTAAAATTGAGGAAGGCACACCCGGTTCGCTTTCGTTTCTTGCCAATCCTAAATACACCGAGTATATTTATACCACACAGGCAAGTGCTGTTATAGTAAATAAAGATTTTGAGCCGCAGCAGTCTCTCAGCACAACGCTTATCCGTGTGGACGATGCCTACCGGAGCTTTGCAAAACTGCTGGAATATTATAATAAACTAAATAAAGACAAACAGGGAAGAGAAGAACAAAGCCATGTTTCAGCAACAGCCTCGATTGGGAAAAATACCTACATCGGGGCTTTTGTTTATGTGGGCGAAAACGCAGTGATTCGAGATAACACAAAATTGTATCCCGGCACCTATATTGGCGATGATGTAAAGGTGGGAACCAACACCACCCTTTTTCAGGGCGTGAAAATTTATCACGGCTGTGTTATCGGAAATGATTGCACGCTGCATGCAGGAGTGGTAATCGGTGGTGATGGTTTTGGTTTTGCACCCAATGCCGAAAATAACTATTCAAAAATTCCTCAAATTGGGAATGTAGTAATTGAAGACCGTGTGGAAATAGGCGCGAATACAACCATTGACCGCGCAACGTTGGGTTCTACTATTATCCGCAAAGGAGTGAAGTTGGATAACCTTATACAGATTGCCCATAATGTAGAGATAGGGGAGAACACCGTTATTGCAGCTCAGACAGGAGTAGCCGGTTCTACTAAAATAGGCAAGAACTGTATGATTGGAGGACAGGTTGGTATTGTCGGACATATAACCATTGGTGATAAAGTGATGATTGCAGCACAATCGGGCATTGGAGGTAACTTAAAAGACGGAGAGATTGTACAAGGCTCGCCCGCATTTGGTGTAGGTGAATACAAACGTTCGTATGTGGTGTTTCGCAAGCTGCCCGAATTAAATGCTAAAATTGCAGAGTTGGAGAAGAAACTGAAAGAACTAAAACAGGAAATAGAATGAGTGATTTTCAGAAAACAATAAAACAGACTGTAACTCTTACAGGTGTTGGGTTGCACACCGGCAAGGAAACTCTCCTGACTTTCAAACCTGCTTCTGTTGACCACGGCTTTAAATTTCAACGAATTGATTTGGAAGGCAAGCCTATAATTACAGTTGATTGTGATAATGTAATTGATGTTTCGCGCGGAACAACCATTTCTGAAAACGGTGCTTCTGTTGCCACTATTGAACATACACTTGCAGCATTAGTTGGAATGGATCTGGATAATGTGCTGATGGAATTAGATGGACCTGAACTTCCGATTATGGACGGCAGCTCAAAACCATTTATGGAAGCACTTAAAAAAGCAGGCGTTCAGGAGCAAGATAAGGCCCGAGTGTATTTTGAACTTGAAGATAAACTGGAATTCCGTGATGATAATCGCAACGTAGAGATATTTGCAATTCCCGCTACAGATTACCGTGTTACGGTTATGATTGATTATAACTCACCTGTTTTGGGAAGTCAACATTTTACCTTGGAAAAACTTGCTGACTTCGGAAAAGAAATTGCATCGAGTCGCACCTTTTGCTTTTTGCATGAACTCGAATACCTGCACAAAAACAACCTGATTAAAGGTGGTGATATGAGCAATGCCATTGTAGTAGTTGATAAACCTGTTTCTCAGGAAGAGTTGAATAACCTTGCTTCATTATTTAACAAACCAACAGTAGAAGTGGCAAAAGAAGGAATATTGAATAATGTGGAACTGCATTATCATAACGAACCGGCTCGTCATAAACTTTTGGATGTTATTGGCGATTTGGCTTTACTGGGTATACGATTGAAAGCACACGTTTTTGCAACCCGTCCCGGACATGCAGCTAATGTAGAGTTTGCCAAGAAACTGAAGAAGCTGTTAAAGAAATCACGTTCCGGAAAAAACGCACCCAAATACAATCCCAATACACCGCCACTTTTTGATATAGAGGCAATACAAAAAATACTTCCTCATCGTCAGCCTTTTTTGCTGGTAGATAAAATTATAGAGATGAGTGATACGCATGTGGTAGGAGTGAAGAACGTAACCATGAACGAAGAGTTTTTTAACGGACACTTTCCGGGAAGCCCAGTTATGCCGGGTGTTTTGCAGATTGAAGCTATGGCACAAACGGGAGGAATTTTGGTTTTGAACACTGTTCCTGACCCTGAAAATTACCTCACCTATTTTATGAAAATAGATCAGGTGCGTTTCAGAAGTAAAGTGGTTCCGGGAGATACACTTATTTTTAAATTAGAATTACTTTCGCCCATCCGCAGGGGAATAGCTCAGATGCGGGGCTATGCCTTTGTTGGTGATACTATTGTTATGGAAGCTGAACTGATGGCACAAATCGTTAAAAAAGCATAAGCATGATAGATTCATTATCCTCAGTTCATCCGAAATCCCATCTTGGTAAATTCGTTTCTGTAGGTCCTTTCAGCGTAATTGAAAACGATGTTGTTATAGGAGACGGAACCTGGATTGGTTCCAACGTAAATATTATGAGCGGAGCTCGCATCGGCAAGAACTGCCGAATATTTCCGGGGGCTGTTATCTCGGCTATTCCTCAGGATTTAAAATATGAAGGAGAGGAAACAACAGCTATCATTGGCGACAACACTACTATTCGCGAATGTGTTACCATCAACAGAGGAACAAAAGCAAGAGGAGCAACTGAAATAGGAAACAACTGTTTGTTGATGGCTTATACCCATATTGCTCATGATTGTGTAGTTGGCAACCACTGCATACTTGCCAATGGTTCAACATTGGCCGGACATATCACCATTGGTGATTATGCCATTCTTGGAGGGTTAACTGCAATTCATCAGTTTGTAAATATCGGAAGACATGCAATGCTTTCCGGTGGTTCACTCGTTGGTAAAGATGTACCTCCTTATACCAAAGCTGCCCGCAGACCGCTTTCTTATGCAGGAGTTAATTCTATCGGATTGCGCAGAAGAGGTTTTGATAATAAAATAATCAGCCACATTCAAGATATTTATCGCATACTTTATCTGGGTAAACACAATGTTGCTCAGGCGTTGGAAATTATTGAAGCCGAAATACCTGTTACCGATGAGCGTGATGAAATTATTTCCTTTATCAATAATTCGCACCGCGGTATCATGAAAAAATACTCGCGCAACGGAAGAGAGTAGAAAATAGAAAGCATTTAGGAGTTAGTAGTATCGTCAATCTGAACTTGTTTCAGCATCTTTAATTATAACTGATATGAAAAATACATTTTCTCTTCTTCCTATTCTACTTTGTGCCATGTTTGTGCAAGCACAAATCCCTGCCACCGAAATTTATCTTCTGGATATTGATAACCACGGTTCGCACTCGCATATGGGCAAGCCGAAAAATATCAGCAACAGCAAAGGTTATGACAGTCAGCCCTGTTTCAGTAAAGAAGGCGGTACTATACTTTTTACCTCTATCCGTGATGGTCAGAAACAAGCTGATATTTATGAATATCAGCTTGTGGCCGACCAGTTAATTCAGGCTACAGAAACACCTGAAAGTGAATATTCGCCAAACTTTATGGATGACGGAATTCATTTCTCAACCGTGCGTGTTGAGAAAGATTCATCACAGCGTTTGTGGCAATTTAAGTTTCATTCAACAGATAAACCTGTGCGTATTTTAGATAAAGCAGTTGATTCAGTTGGCTACCACTGCTGGTATGCAAAAGATAAACTGGCCTTGTTTATTCTTACTGATCCGGTGAGTTTGCAATTAGCCGAAGTTGGTAAATGGCAAACCCATATTGAAGCTGAAAAAGTGGGGCGGTGCATGGTAAAAGCACGTGATGAAAAAGCATTTTATTTTGTGGATAAAAGTGACACCACTCAATATTATATTAGCAAATACAGTAAAGGTGGTTTGCAATTAGACAACGGAGCAATTCAGTTTGGGAATAACCAAACCATTGAAAAACTATTTCCAACAGTTAAAGGCAGTGAGGATTTTTGTATTACACCCGAGGGCAACTTTATTATGGCTAAAGAAAGCAGTATTTATATGCTTAGCCCGGCAACAAAAAACTGGACACCTTTAGCAGATTTAAAAAGCGAAGGTATTGCCGGAATAACACGAGTTTCAATCAGTCCTGATGGGAAGAGGTTGGCTATTGTTGCAAAGGAAAATGAATAATTTTCTTTTTTATTGTTTTGTGCCGTAGAAATAATACCCATCAGAACCTCCCGGGCTCGCATGATTTACATGGATGTTTAAGCTATCATTAAACAAATGAATAAGCAGATAATCCAACCCTGAATGCTCATAAAATGCACCTGTTGAATCTACCAGCATATTTGTAAACAGTACAGCTATAGTACTGTCGTTTATTGTTGTTGCAGAGTATGAACTGTTTGTTGTATCAGAAGTATTACCTATCATTCCTGAAGTATAATGAATTTTAATACCTGAATAAGTGCCGGCAAAACTATCTGCATAATAGGTTATTGCGAGAGGGGTGTCAAGAGGGATGTCATCTACTTCTTCACAACCAATTTGAATAGATAGAATTACTGCAATAATAAGCTTTGTAAATACATTTCTTTCCCTCATTTCTATTGTTTTATGCTGTTTCTGATTTCATTGTTTTATTATCCTAAAATTACTCACCCCCTTCACCGTCTCCACCCGCACCACATAAACCCCATTTGCCAACAAAGAAACATCCACTTTGTTATTATTTACCTCTGCCACTAAAACTATTCTGCCTGTTGCATCCATAATGGTTGCCTCTGCTTTTTCGCTTAAGCCTGTAATCGTAATTATGTCACTGCCAGGGTTTGGATAAACCACCATTTTATTTTCTGCCTCCTCTTGTATACCAACATCTGAATATTCACAATTTGAAATCGAATAATGATATAAGCCTAATGCACTATCCTCATAGCAGCGTAGTCCTCCGTAACCAATGTCGCAGGCATCGTGGAAATTTCGCCCAAACAGACCCCCTTTTTCCGCGTGAAACTGACCCCAGTATTCCGGAGCAAACTGACCCCAGTTTTTCGGAGTAACCTGACCCCACCCATTTTGTAGTTGAATCATACTGTTTTAGCACCCTGATTTTATTGCTGAATTTCATTCAGTAAAACTAAAAAAATCATGGCAAATAAAACAATAAGTATGAGCAACG
>SXHM01000270.1 GCA_005773695.1 Bacteroidota bacterium | reverse complement strand
GGTGGCTGCCAACCGCCAGAATCGTCCGCATTTGCCTAAAGATTATTGTCCGTTTTGTCCCGGCTCAGGCAAAGTTCCTGATGAGTATGAAGTATTAATTTACAACAATGATTTTCCAACACTCTCAACCGAACCCGAAGCAGTTTCTTCGGGTTCAGACTTTTATAATGCTGAGACAGCGTATGGAAAATGTGAAGTAATTCTTTACACATCTGATCACCAAAGTTCGCTTGCGCAATTGCCTGTTGAGCGTATAAAAAAAGTGGTTGACATTTGGTCACAAAGTACAATTGAATTAGCAAAAGATGAGAAAATAAAATTCGTTTTCCCTTTCGAAAATAAAGGAGAAGAAGTAGGTGTAACCATGCATCACCCGCATGGACAATTGTATGCCTATCCTTTTGTTCCGCTAAAACTGAAAACCGAACTTGAAAATTGCAGAATTTATTTTCTGGAAACAGGTGCGTGCTTTTTTACCGAAATGAATAAAGCCGAGAAAAGCGAAGGTAAACGAATGCTTTTTGAGAACGAAAGTTTTGCAGCCTACATTCCCTATTTCTCGGATTATCCATACGGAGTATTTATTGTTACAAAAACTGCAAAAGGTAGTTTGGCAGAAATGAATGAAGTTGAAAAATCTGATTTAGCTGAAGTGCTGAAAAAGATAACTGCCGCATTTGATAAACTGTTTAATAAGTCATTTCCTTATATGATGTGTGTGCATCAAACACCTGTCAATAGTCCGGAATATGGAAATGCAAAAGAGTACTTTCATTTTCATATAGAGTTTTATCCGCCCTTGCGCGAAGAGAATAAAATAAAATGGTATGCCTCATCTGAGATGGGAGCGTGGGCTGCTGCTAATACACTTTCGGTGGAAGATTGTGCAGAGCAATTGAGAAGGTTTATATGAGTTCTGAAATCAGAAAATATTTTTGTCCAGGTCGTGTTTGTCTTATTGGCGAACACCTTGATTACAACGGAGGATTTGTAATGCCTGCTGCTATTTCATTAGGTATTCATGCAACAGTAAAAAGTAGAAGCGATAATAAAATTATTTGTTCGTCTGCTCAGTTTTCAAATGCTGTTGAAATTGATTTGTCAAAGCCAATAGAACACGAAATAGGTTGGGGGAATTATGTGAAAGGAGTTGTTAAATATTTACAGGATGCAGGATTAAAAATACCTGCTTTGGAAATCAATTTCTCTGCTGATTTGCCCTCAGGAGCAGGGCTTTCATCCTCTGCTGCATTGGAGGTTTTGGTTGCCTATATCTTGCAAAATGAAGCAGGAGTTCAAAATATTAACCGCATAAAAACAGCTTTGCTATGCAAAGAAGTTGAGAATGATTTTGTTGGAGTTAAGTGTGGAATCATGGATCAGTTTTCTGTAGCTACTGGCAAAAAAGAACATGCTGTTATTTTAAACTGCGAAACACTGGAGCATGAGTTTGTGCCTGTTAAAACAGGTGATTACGGTTTCATTATCATCAACTCCAACAAACGCAGAGAACTTGCAGGTTCAAAATTTAATGAACGAAAAGCTGAATGTGAAACAGCTTTAAATGAAATTCAAAGTCGTAAACCAATAAAGAGTCTGGGTGAAGCAACTAAGGAAGATGTTCTGAATTTGATTGAGAATAAAACTGCACAAAAACGTGCGCTGCATGTATTTGAAGAAAATCAACGTGTGTTGCTTGCTGGCAAAGCGCTAAAGCAAGGTGATTTGTCAGAATTTGGTATACTGATGAATGCCTCGCATCAAAGCCTGAAAAATAATTACGAAGTAACAGGAATTGAATTAGATACTATTGCTGAAAAAGCAATAACAATTGAGGGCTGCATTGGAGCCCGCATGACGGGTGCCGGGTTTGGTGGCTGTGCCATTGCTTTGGTAAGAAAGGCTGAGACAGATTTTTTCAAGGAACAACTCAATCAGATATATACTTCAAAAATCGGTTATGATCTGAGCTTTTATGAGTTTGAAATAAGCGATGGAGTGGGAGAGGAGCCCTAAATTAGTAAGGTGAAACAAAGTACAATTATTCTAATTGCATTCATTGTTTGCCTTGTTCCGCGTGTAATACTTACTGCTATTAATAAAACCGCAAATGATGACCACATTGCTCCCATATTGCTGTGGAATGAAAAAGGCGTTTATCCAGCTACTAAAGATTGCTGGGAATGTTTTCAACCTCCGTTTTATTATGTTGTTGTAAAATCAGTTGCACAAATAAGCGGGGCTAAGAATGAAGATGATTTGCGAGTTCTTTTTCAGTGGATGAATTTTGTTTTTGGTCTTGGTTGTCTTTTACTCATTTTTATTTATCAATTCAGGTCATCACTTTCGTTCAATTGGAACTTCAGTCTTGCTTTATTCTGGGGCTTAAATCCCAAACTTATTGCAATCAGCATTCAGGCTACAAATGATATTCCGTTAATTGCTCTGGGAATTGTATTTACACTGCTGCTCTTGAAATGGATTGGAAATAAAAGCAATATTTTATTTGCTTTAATCCTGCTTACAGTTCTGCGTGCTTCACTAATAAAAGGTAACGGACTGGTTTTATTTTTCATTCTGCCAATTGTGTTACTTTTTCTTTTTGCTGCTAAACAAATTTCATGTTCAGCATTTTCAATTAAGACAGTTCTGCTGCTGGCATTAATTCCGGCAATTGCTTTTTTAGGAGGTTATTATGTAAAGTACAAAAATTATGGAAATCCTTTTCTTACTAATTTACCTGTAGCTCCTG
>SXHM01000269.1 GCA_005773695.1 Bacteroidota bacterium | reverse complement strand
CTCATCAATTGGAGTAAATTAATCCGCGGAGAAATTAAAGTAAAAAATCCGGGAAGTGCTCCGGCAGAAGGGGATCACGAAGACTAATTTACACGCCCCAAACGCTTGGGTTGTTACGCCAGGCAGCAAGTGATTTTAAACTGCTCTCATTTATGTATTCTGAGGTTACGGCTTGTTTTATTAGGCTGTCGTAATCACTGAGTGTAACGAGTTTACACTTATCGTTTTTGAAGTTCTTGTCAGCTTCGTCAAAACCATAAGAGAAAATAGAAACCATTCCGTTTACCTTACAACCAGCATCACGTAAGGCACTCACAGCTTTAAGACTGCTCATTCCTGTAGAAATCAAATCTTCAACCACCACCACCGAAAGCCCACTTTCAATGTAGCCTTCAATCATATTCGCCAGTCCATGACCTTTTGCAGCCGAACGAACATACACAAATGGAAGTCCTAAATCCTGCGCCACCAAAGCTCCCCATGCAATTGCTCCTGTGGCAACTCCGGCAATAACATCGGGTTCACCAAATTTATCAATTACAGCCGAGGCCAGTTCTCTACGAATATAATTGCGCACTTTAGGATAAGAAAGCGAGAGACGATTGTCGCAGTAAATAGGCGATTTCCAACCTGAAGCCCATGTGTAAGGTTTATCGACAGAAAGTTTAATTGCTTTAATTTGCAGCAGTTGTTCTGCAACTTTAAGTGCGGTTTCTTTATTGTATAACATTTGGCGCAAAAGTAATTTATTTCTGATGTATAAAATCTTCATTAACGATAAGCCTTTTATTATCTCCCCTTCAACTAACAGTTTTGAGAGTGGGCATGGTTCACTTTTAATTGCACGCAGTGAATTGCAAAACATGAAACAGGCTATTGACTTGATGAGCCTGAGTGCCATTTCAAATCTTACAGTTACAGGTAATGTAGAAGCTTTGTGGGAAGAATTCCTTCAACATTATAAATTGATTGATGCAGCTGGGGGTGTAGTAAAAAACAAAGAAAATAAAGTGCTTTTTATTTTTCGTTTGGGCAAATGGGATTTGCCCAAAGGTAAGGTTGATAAAGGTGAAACAATTGAACAGGCTGCTATTCGCGAAGTGGAAGAAGAGTGTGGGATTAACAAACTTACAATCACCGGAAAAATATTAACTACATATCATACCTACATACTGAAAGGAAAAAATATTGTAAAAGCATCGCATTGGTATAGTATGACTTCTGAAGATAATAATCTTCTGAAGCCCCAAACAGAAGAGAATATTACTGAGGCACGCTGGGTTTCTGTTGATGAAATACCATTGCTTCTGAAAGATGCTTACCCTTCTATTGCGGAAGTGATGAGGGTGAAATAATTATAGAATTTAGCTCTATTCTTCTTTTACCTTTGCACTGAAAACTACTGTAATGAAAACCTCCGAAATAAAATTCAACATCACCCTTGACGAAAACAAACTTCCCGAAGCCATATCCTGGAACGCCAGCGATTCGGGAATGGATAAAGAAGAAAGCTGCAAAGCCATAATGCTAGCAGTATGGGATCCTAAAACCGAATCAACTCTGAAAGTTGATCTTTGGACAAAAGACATGCAGGTGGATGAAATGAAAAAATTCTTTCATCAAACTTTGCTTTCTATGTCCGATACTTTGAAACGTTCAATTTCTGAAGATAAAATGGCTGCCGACCTGAAAGATTTCTGCGAACATTTTGCCGAAAAATTGGAAATACTTCAGAAAAAGCCCTGATTTACAGCTGCAAACAACTGATTTTCAGAATAATTACAATTAAATTTGGAATTCTGAATCAGGTTAGTTTATATTTGTAGGCTTAACCAAACCGAAATAACCGACCAATATATTAATATGATAGTTAAAAGCTTTACCAAAGCAATCAAAGGAATCAGTCTTATCACCGCAAGTGTTTTTTCCTTTTCATTTCCTTCAATTGCCCAACAAGCATTATTGACAAACGATGGTGCTATGTTTTATGTTAATGGTGCTACAGTTCTAGTTGACGGAAACGTTGATAATCAGGCTGGCACACTTGTTAACCTTGGTACTATGGACATCAATGGTGATATTGTTAACGATGCTCAAATAGGCGGAAACGGAAGCCCGCTTCCGGGAAGCAATGGACTTTTTCAGGTTGCCGGTGATTGGAGAAACAATAACGTTTTCTTTGCAGGAACCGGAATAGTTTTATTGGATGGAGGAATTCAAGGAATAACGGGTATTTCGCCATCTTATTTTTACGACCTTGAATTGGCTGGTACTGACAGAAAAGAAATTCAATTTACTGACCAGTTTGTAACAAACACTCTTATTTTGAACGATCGTGAACTATGGACAGACCAATATACTATGAACGTTGAAAACACCAATATTGGCTCAATTACTCGTTCAACCGGTTTTGTAAGTAGCCTTGAGTCGGGAAGCCTGTCTCGCAAGACAGCAAACAATTCAGATTATCTTTTCCCTGTTGGCTCAACTCAGAATACTCCAAGATACAGACCGGCAATTTTAAGACCAACTACTTCATTGCCTAACACCTTCACAGTTCGTTTAGTAAACGCAGACCCAAGTACTGATGATCCTAATGATCCTAATGATTATACTAAGCCTGTTGCTGATCATGATACAACCGTTTGCTATG
>SXHM01000268.1 GCA_005773695.1 Bacteroidota bacterium | reverse complement strand
TCTTTTGTTTTATGCAGTATCTTTGCTAACTCAAATCTAATACATCACATATTTTTATGAAAAAAATAGCTATCAACGGTTTCGGAAGAATAGGAAGAATAACATTGCGCGCGTTATTGGAAAGAAAAAAAGTGGAAGTTGTTGCTATCAACGATTTAACGGATACAACAACGTTGGCGCACCTTTTTAAATATGATTCGGTTCACCGTAAGTTTAATGGCACTGTTGAGGCAGGAACAGATTTTCTAGTAATAAATGGAAAGAAGATAAAAGTGTTTGCTGAGAAAGATCCGGCCAATCTTCCCTGGAAAGAATTAGCTGTTGATTTTGTTATTGAGTGTACAGGAAAATTTACCAAGAGTTCGGAAGCATCCGCTCATATTGCTGCAGGTGCTAAGCGCGTAATTATTTCAGCACCTGCGAGTGGTGACGATGTCAAAACTGTTGTACTAGGAGTAAACGAAAGTATTCTTGAAGGTACAGAAAAAATAATTTCCAACGCATCATGTACCACCAACTGTGGTGCACCCATGATTAAAGTATTAGATGATAACTGGGGTGTTGTAAGTTGTTATATTTCTACTGTTCATTCTTACACAGGTGATCAGCGTCTGCACGATGCTCCTCACAAAGATTTACGTAGAGCACGTGCAGCAGCACTTTCAATGATACCAACCACAACAGGAGCTGCAAAAGCCATCACAAAAATATTCCCTCACCTCGAAGGTAAAATGGGTGGTTGTGGTTTTCGTGTTCCTGTTCCTGATGGTTCACTTACAGACATTACCTGCACATTGAGTAAAGATGCAACAGTAGATGAAATAAATGCAGCATTTAAAAAAGCTGCTGAAACCAGTATGAAAGGTATTCTTGAATATTCAACTGAGCCGCTTGTTTCCATTGATATTGTGGGCAATCCGCACTCCTGCATTTTAGATGCAGAACTTACTTCCGTAGTTGGACATATGGTTAAAGTAATAGGTTGGTATGACAACGAAGCCGGCTATAGTAACCGGCTCGCTGATTTAGTTGAAAGACTATAAAAAGAAGAAATTATCTCTTTGCAATCGGAACGTAGTTACGTTCTGTTTCTCCTGTGTAAATCTGCCTTGGTCTTCCGATAGGTTCTTTTGCAGCAATCATTTCTTTCCATTGTGCAATCCAGCCTGGCAGACGACCCATAGCGAACATCACCGTAAACATTTCGGTTGGAATACCAATTGCTTTGTAGATAATACCTGAGTAAAAGTCTACGTTAGGATACAGTTTGCGTTCAACAAAATATTCATCATTCAATGCAACTTCTTCCAGATGTTTGGCAAGGTCAAGAATTGGATCGTTGATGCCGAGTTTATTCAACACATCATCGCATGCTTTTTTAATAATTTTTGCACGAGGGTCAAAGTTTTTATAAACCCTGTGCCCGAAGCCCATCAGTTTAAAAGGATCGTTTTTGTCTTTTGCTTTGTCCACCCATTTTTTATAGTTGCCTCCATCATTCTGAATTTTCTGAAGCATTTCAATTACTTCCTGGTTGGCACCACCGTGCAGCGGTCCCCATAGTGCAATAGCACCTGCAGAAACAGAAGAGTATAAGTTAGCGTGAGATGAACCTACCATGCGCACTGTAGATGCTGAGCAGTTTTGCTCGTGGTCGGCATGAAGGATTAATAGTTTGTCAAGTGCCTGTACAATTACCGGATCAATTTCATATTGTTCAGTAGGCATTGAAAACATCATGTTCAGGAAGTTTTCAACGTAATTATATTTATTCTGAGGATACACAACTGGGTGCCCAACAGAGTTTTTATATGCCCATGCAGAGATAGTTGAAATTTTTGCAAGTAAGCGGTGCACTGTTGTTTCCACTTCTTCCCAAGGGCGGTTGGTTTGCTGCGATTCAGGATAAAAAGTTGAAAGCGTACATAGCATAGAAGCAAGCACAGCCATTGGATGTGCTTTTTTGGGAAACGCTTCATAGAAACGTTTCATGTCTTCATGAATGAGTGTATGGCGTACTATCTTTTTTAAAAAATCATCGAATTGATCTGTGTTTGGAAGTGTACCATAAATAAGCAGATAAGCCACTTCAAGAAAGCTTGATTGTTCAGCAAGTTGTTCAATCGGGTAGCCACGGTAGCGAAGTATTCCAGTTTCACCATCCAAAAAAGTAATCTGGCTTTGTGTAGCCCCGGTGTTTTTGTAACCCGAGTCAAGTGTGATATAGCCGGTAAGGTCGCGGAGCTTTGTTATGTCAATAGCTTTTTCGTTCTCAGTGCCGGTGATAACAGGCAGTTCAAAGTTTTTTCCTTCTAAGGTAATGGTTGCTTTTTCGCTCATGATTTCTGTTGATTTTTTGCGGACACGATATTAGGGAAATTATTGATGATGTAAAAATAATGCAACGTAATTTTTTAGTTAACAATTACAGGAAATATTTGTTCGATTTTCTGCTATGCAACAATCAAACGCTCTTCTATCAGTTTCCAGGCTGCCTCAAACTGTTGTTCGGGTGTCAGGTTTGAGTTGTCTAATACTACTGCATCGGCAGCTTGGATAAGCGGATTTTCTTTG
>SXHM01000267.1 GCA_005773695.1 Bacteroidota bacterium | reverse complement strand
ATTGCCGAAATGTATTGGTATTGCCTCTGCCAAATACTTTATTTTTTGTTGATAATAATTTAGTGGGCGAAACAGTTCATGTAAATAATGAAACCACCATAAGTCATGGAAGTATTGTTAGTTACACTTGGCACTGGGGCGATGGCTCAACCACTTCGAACGTTTCTGACCCAACACATGTTTATTCAGAGCCTGACACTTACAATATTTGTCTTACAGCTGTTTCCAACGAAGGCTGTGTGTATGAATACTGCCACGAAATTGTTATTGAACCGTTGACCTCTGAATGCGAAGCTTCATTTACCTATGCTGTAAACAACAACACAGTTACTTTTGAATCAGGCGACACTCAGCCCAACGAATATTACCACTGGCTGTTTGGCGATGGCAGTGATGCAAACGGAACAAACGTTTCGCATACGTATACTTTGTTTCCTGAACATTATAATGTTTGCGCCATACTTTTCAATACTATAACCGGATGCCACGACACAATTTGCCAGACTATTTTTGTGGAAGGCAGCGGAAGCAGCGGAACATGCGAAGCTTTTTTTGAATTCGATATTGACAATAACTTAGTGCATTTCTTCGGTGTTTCCAGCGAAGATGGCTCTACGTATCACTGGAGTTTTGGTGATGACGAACACAGCGGATTGCAAAACCCGCATCATGATTACTCACTGTTCCCTGAACATTATCAGGTTTGCTTAACCATAGTTACTCCCGATGGCTGCACCGATACCTATTGCGAAACCGTATTTGTTGAAGGCGGCAGCACCGGCAGCGATTGCGAAGCCAGCATTGAATATGTGATGGACGGAAATAATGTTCACTTCTTCGGACATTCAACAGAAGATAATGTGGACTACATCTGGCACTTTGGCGATGGCGGCAGCGGAACCGGTAATGACCCCTGGCATACCTACACCCAGTTTCCTGAACATTATGAAGTGTGCCTTGTAATCGGCAACAATAGCATCGGCTGCCACGATACCATTTGCGAAACCATTTATGTTCACGAAGGCGTGCAGTGCAGTGCCGATTACACTTACACCGTTACCGGACACGAAGCGCATTTTGCCGCACCATCAAACAGCGATGGAACACATTTTCTCTGGAGCTTTGGCGATGGAACGCAGGCAGACGGACATCATGTTAATCACGTGTATGAAGTATTTCCCGAGCATTATGAAGTATGCTTAACTGTTACCAACAGCGCCACCGGCTGCAGCGAAACACACTGCGAAAACATTTTCATTCAGGGACCAAATCCTGAGCACTTTGCTATTGAAGGAACCATTTTTGCCGGACAACACTATGCCGATGAAGGACATGTTTACCTCATCCACTACAATGCTGACTTAGATTTATTGGAAGCAGTTCAAACCAGCAATATTTTAGCCAACGGGCATTATGTTTTTACAAATGTTCCGGCAGGAAACTATTTCCTGAAAGCAGCACTTGGCGAAGGTTCATTGTATTACGAACACTGGCTGCCTACCTATTTCGAACAGGAATTATTCTGGTATCTGGCAGATGTTGTAAGTCTTACTGCCAACCTTAACCGCAACATTCATTTAATTGAAGGCAACAACCCCGGTGGTCCCGGTTTTGTGGGAGGTCTTGTTTCAGAAGGTGCTAACAAAACTTCCGGTCCTGGCGACCCTGTAGAAGGCGTGCAGATTATGCTTCTCACTATGACGGATGAACCTGTACAATATGTTTACACCAATGCTGCCGGAGAATTTTCTTTCGAAGGTCTAGCGTACGGAACATATCAGGTTTATGGAGAAATGCTCGGACTGAATACTGTTCCGGCTATTGTAACTATCAGCGCTCCAAATCCGGAAGTGGATGACATAGGCTTATTAGTAACATCAACTGAAATAACTACCGGAGTTTATGAACCCGCAGTTATTAATGAATCAGCAGTTGGCGAATTATTCCCTAACCCCACTAATGGTGATGCTGCTGTAAATATCAGTCTTTCAAAAGACGCACGTATAATCATACGAATGTTTGATATTGCAGGAAGACAAGTGTATACCAACAGATTGAATTTTGGTGCAGGTGTTCAGCAAATCAATTTGCCGGTTGCCGCGCTGAATGCAGGAATTTACAGCCTTACGATTTCAGATGAAAAATCAAACACAATGGTTACAAGAAAATTAGTTAAAACAGAATAAAAGCTTTTCCTGATGTTGTGTGACCCCTGCCGTTTGGACTAAAACTTCGGCAGGGGTTTTTGCTTCCTGATTTTTAAGCTATAACTTTAAGCCGTGCAAATTCAAATATTGTAATGGCAAAATTAGTTCTCGACTGGAATGATGAGCAGGAAGATTCCTTCACGCTCATTGGCATTTCCTGTCACCAGAAAGATTATCGTCTATGCTGGGAATTAAATAAAACACTGGAGTTAGAGTTGCAGAAAGAAGAAGATATTCCTGGTCCTAACAAAGAAATATCATTCTCTCGTTACTATTATAACAAAGAAGATTTTTTGCAGGATTTTTATTTGATTACCAACAAAATCGGGCAACTGTTCTTTGCGTCTGAACTGAAACAAGCAGATTATGTTCTTCAGATTTACGGCCTTCGCAGCGAATATGAAATTGATGAATTGGTTCAAAAAATAATCAGTATCAACAGCGTGCTTACTGCTTTTGTTTTTGATACCGAAAAACTGAAATACGGACATCCGCTTTTTTATACTGCTATACCTAAAAAGAAAAAAGAAAACCACGAAGATTTGCTGGCAGCCTTCAGAAAAAAAGAATAAAATGAACTACAACAGAACTAAAATAGTTGCCACTATCGGACCTGCTTCATCATCGTATGAAGCATTGAAAGAAATGGCTGAAGCAGGAATGAATATCTGCCGTCTTAATTTTTCGCACGGAGCACACGAAGTACACAAAGAAGTGGTTGATAATATCCGCAAATTAAACACTGAAAAATCTTATAACATTGGCATAATAGCCGATTTACAAGGACCTAAAATCCGCATTGGAATGATGGAGAAAAATAGTGCAGGAGCAGATGAAATTGATTTGGTAACAGGCGATGAAATTACATTTACCACAAAAGAATGTGTTGGTACTAAGGAGAAATTATACATCACCTATCAATCATTTCCTGCTGACGTAAAAGTGGAAGATAAAATATTAATTAACGATGGAAAAATAGCATTGCGTGTGCTTGAAACCGATAGAGTAAGTGAAGTTAAAGCGTTGGTTACACATGGCGGAATTCTATCATCAAAGAAAGGAGTGAATCTTCCCAATACAAAAATTTCTTTGCCTTGCCTTACCGAAAAAGACAAGAAAGATTTAGAGTTCGCATTAAGTCAGGATGTGGAGTGGATTGGTCTTTCGTTTGTGCGTTCGGGCGAAGATATTATTGAACTGAAACACCTGATTGCAAACGCAGGCAAGAAAACCAAAGTAATTGCCAAGATTGAAAAACCTGAAGCTATTCAGGATATTGATGTAATCATAAATGAGACAGATGACATCATGGTGGCGCGTGGCGATTTAGGTGTTGAGGTGCCAATGCAAAAAGTTCCGGTAATACAAAAACTGATTGTTAAAAAGTGTCTTGAAGCGGCAAAGCCTGTAATAATTGCCACCCAAATGATGGAGAGTATGATTACAGGAATTAGTCCGTCACGCGCAGAGGTAAACGATGTTGCTAATTCAGTAATGGATGGAGCTGATGCATTGATGTTAAGCGGTGAAACTTCAGTTGGAGATCATCCTGCAAAAGTGGTGGAAGCCATGCGCACCATTATTGAATACATTGAAGGCTTTGAAGATATTTATAATAGAGAGCATGTTCCTGTTCCTGGCAACGACAGATTTATTTCTGACTCAATTTGCTACAATGCAAGTTTGATGGCAAAACAAACGAATGCAGCAGCCATCATCACTATGACACACAGTGGCTACACAGCTTTCCGAGTTTCCAGTCACCGCCCAGATACCAATATTTTAATTTTCACCGACAACCAAAGTATTTTAAATATGCTCAATTTAGTTTGGGGCGTGCGCGGTTTTTATTACGACAAATATGTAAGTACCGACCATACAATTGCAGATATAAAACTACGTCTGAAAAAAATGGGATTGGTAAAAGAAAAAGATATCATCATTAACATTGCCAGCATTCCAATCAGCGAGCGCGGGCAATCGAATATGATAAAAGTGAGTTACGTGAACTAAAGCACTTCGCGTTTCAACTCCGGAAAAACTTTTGAAACTTTATTGAGAATGTAATCACCATACGTTCCTTCAAACGAGTGAACATTTGCTTTGTCCCAGCGCTCTGCACTATCGTCTTCTGTAGCTTGTGAAATGTTTTCAATTTTCTTTGGAATGGTATCAAATCCCGGATCAAAGAACAAAGGGAATGACAATCTGCTCTTTCCTGATTTATTTAACACACGATGAGGTGTGGAACGATACAACCCGCCTGTCATGCGGTCGAGCATATCACCAATGTTGCAGATAAAAGTATTTGCAATTGGTGGCGCCTCTATCCATTGCCCGCGTGATTTAACCTCTAAACCGCCAACAGTGTCTTGTTTTAAAATAGTAAGCAAACCATAGTCAGTATGCTCGCCAACGCCCCACAGTTCCTCCGTTGCAGTATGATTCGGATAATGAAAAATGCGAAAAAGTATCAACGGATCTTTGGTGTAGCGCGAATAAAAATAATCTGCATCGAGGTTTAAACTCAGCGCAACAGCTTTCATAACAACATGCCCAATTTGTGTAACTTCATCTATGTATTGCAATACTGTTTCGCGCAGATTTTCCGGTTGTTCCGGAAAAAGATTTTGGCCGTGCATGGGAGTTCCTGCGAGCACTTGCTGATTATTTTTATCCAGTTCAGTTCCAAAATAAATGCCTTCTTTAACATCAGGTTTACCTGAAGTAAGTTCATTGCCAACAGGAAAAAAACCACGCCATGCTTTTCCTCCCAACTGCATGGAGATTTTTAATTTTTCCTTTTCGGGCAGTTTAAAAAACTCATGACTAAGGTTTTCTAAATTCTCTTGCAGTGTTTCACTAACACCGTGCCCTGAAATGTAGAAAAACCCATGCTCGCGACAGGCTGTATTTATTTCCTGTGCAATTTTAGCTGCTGCATTTTTGTTTGTTTCTTGTGCACGCAGAGGAGTAATATCAATAACAGGTATTTCCGGTTTAGATATCATATCGTGTAGTTCCTTCAGTTTCTAAAATTAAATCAGCACCATAAGCCAGAGATGGAGTCATGTATCCTGTTTTAAAATTTCCGTTCAGAACTTTTTCAGCGATGTTTACAGCTGTTGCAGCAGTTAGTGTGTAGCCTTCAGGTGATTTCAGTCCTGCTGATTTTTTTTCTCCTTTCTGGTTTTGGACTTCACCGTAAAAAATACTGTAACCGTTTTTTCTTTCTGTTTCATCAGGTCCCGGTTTGCGTTTATTTACCTGTGCTTTCAGGTAATTCTGCACCAATGAACTGGAAAGTAACCAACCGATATAATTCCCCATTTTCATTGATTTAACCATGGAAGGTGAAGCAGACATATACGTTTCAATATTCGGAATGCCGGTACTGTAATACGCTGTTGAAACATCGCCCCAGGGAATGGTTGCGCACAATATTTTCTTTTCTCCAAAAATAAATTCCTGAACATGGTGTGCATTTTTCACTTTTGTAATTTTTGCGTCTTTGCGCACTGCACCGCCTGCACCAAGATTCTCAACCATGGTGAGTGAAGTGCCTCTTGACATTCTTCCCAAGGATGTAAATGCAAGTTTAAGACTTGTGGCATCTGGCATTTGTTTTTTTAGATATGCTGCCAGGCAATCACTTGGCACTACATCAAAACCTGTTCCCGGCATGAGCATAATACCTGCTTTTTTTGCGGCTTCATTTTTTGCGGCAGTACCTTCAAATACTGCTATTTCACCGGTAATGTCAAGATAATGCGTGCCTGTTTGAAGACAGGCATTAATCATCTGTTTAAAGGTATGTGCAAATGGTCCGGCACAATGCAGTAAAACTTTTTTGCCTTGCAAAGCGGTAAGGAGTTTTTCTTTTTCGTTTACATCAAATACTGCATATTCTAATCCAAAACGGCTTGCAAGCGCTTTTAGCTTTTCTTCGTTGCGGCCTGCCAGCAAAGGTTTCCAGCCTTTCTTCACTGCATTTTGGGTAATCAGTTCACCGGTATAGCCGTAGGCTCCGTAAATCATTAAAGGGGTTTGTTCCATCTGTTTTAATTTGGATACAAAAATGGTTTATTATTTTTATGGCATCAAAATTGTTTTTCCTTTAGTCAAAACAATAACCCCATACCTATGAAAACTTTCAAAATTAAAATAGCTGTTGTTGCATTCATTTTTGCTGTTGCTATTTCTTCGTGTACTACCGAAGACCTGAACTTTGATGACCGCGATGATTTTACAGGCAACTGGATTTGTCAGGAAAACAGCTCTCAACTTGGAACATCTTCTTACAATGTCAGCATTTCAAAATCACTCACCGACAGCACTGCTGTTTTGATTGCTAATTTTTATAACCTGGGCTCGGCTAACAAAGCTATTGCCATTGTAAATGGAAATACTTTTGTAATCAATCCACAATTGGTAGATAACCTGAATGTTGCCGGAAGCGGAACACTTACCGGAACACAAATAAATCTCAGCTACACAGTTTCGGCAGGCGGAACAGATAATGTTACTGCGATTTACAGCAAGTAGCCATTTTACTGTATTGTTTTCTGTTTAGTTTGCGGGTTAAGCGTTCTAAAGATTTACTTACTTTTGAACCCCATAACCCATAACCAAACCCAATGAAAAAACTATTAACCTTTTTTATGGCAGCCGCAATTTTTGCAAGCTGCACAAACAAAGAACAGGAAGAAAAGATTAAACAATTAGAACAAGATAACCTGAAATTGCAGGAGCAAATTGGCGGTGATGCCAACACCATCAATGATTTTGTAAATGCTTACAACGAGATTCAATATAACCTCGACAGCATAAAAATAAAAGAAGGAATAATTACAGCTAACACTGCAACTGGTGTTGAAATGGGTGCCGACCGCAAAGAACAAATCAAACAAGATATACAGTTGATTTATGAATTGTCACTGAAAAACAGAAAGAAGATTAATGAGTTGCAGAAAAAACTGAAAGATGAAAAAGGCTACACCGGTAATCTGAAAAAGATGATAGAAAATCTGGAGAAGCAACTGGCTGAGCGCGATTCGCAAATCAACGTTTTGAAAGAAGAACTTGCAAAACTTGATATTGTAGTTGAAAATCTGACAGCGCAGGTTGATATGCTTGCAACAGAAAGTGAAGGTAAATCAAAAGTGATTGATGAAAAAGTAAGTGAACTCAACACAGCATACTACATCATCGGCACAGAGAAAAATCTGAAAGAAGCAAAAATCATTACCAAAGAAGGTGGCTTCATCGGTATGGGAAAAACTGCCAACATCAATAAAGATTTTGACCAGAATGCGTTTAATAAAATTGACATCACAAAAACCCCTACGATTGTTATTAATAACAAAAAAGCAAAAATTGTAACCGATCATCCTTCTGCTTCTTATACCATGCATGGCGATAAAAAACATGCGGATAGCCTGAGTATAAATGATTACAAGGCTTTCTGGAGGTCTTCAAAATATCTTGTTATTGTTGCGGAGTAAAATTCCGTATCTGCAATTTATTTTATGTCTGACATTTCCCACATTCTAAATCATCTTGGCGAAGAGCGCGAAAAGTATTTCGGCTCGGTTTCGCCACCTATTTTTCAGAGCAGCAATTTCTGTTTTGCTACGGTTGCTGAAATGCGCGAGGCATTAAAGAATGAAGACAGTGTTCCTTTTTACACACGCGGAGTTAATCCTACTGTAAGTATTCTGCGCGAAAAAGTTGCTGCATTGGAAAGCGCGGAAGATGCATTGATTTTCGGGAGCGGAAGTGCTGCTATGGCTGCCGGTGTAATGAGTTCAGTAAAAGGGGGTGAGCATGTTATTTGTGTAAGAAAGCCTTACAGCTGGACTTACAAGTTGCTGAATAAAATGCTCGTTAATTATGGTGTGGAAAGCACTATGGTAGATGGAACTGACATTGAAAATTTCCGTTCTGCTATTAAACCAAACACCAAACTTATTATTCTGGAGAGCCCGAATTCGGTAACGTTTGAAATGCAGGACATACGAGCGGTAGCTGCACTGGCGAAGCAACACAACATTACCACGCTGATTGATAATAGTTACGCAACACCTATTTTTCAGCGCCCGATTGAAATGGGAATTGATATGACGGTGCATAGTGCCAGCAAATATTTTGGAGGACATAGCGATATTGTTGCCGGAGTTTTAACAGGCAGGAAAAAGAAAATCGCAGAAATATTTCAGGGCGAGTTTATGACATTGGGAGGAATTATTTCGCCCAATGATGCCTGGCTGATGTTGCTTGGATTACGGACATTGAAAATTCGTGTAGAACGCACCAACGCAACAGCAGCAAAGGTTGTTGAGTTCATGGAAAATCATCCGAAAGTGAATAAAGTGTTTTTCCCTTTTTCGAAAAGTAATCCTCAATATGAACTTGCTAAATCACAGATGAGCGGAACAGGAGGAATGTTTTCTGCTCAGCTAAAAGCAAAAGACATTGCTTCGGTTGAAGCTTTTTGTAATTCACTCAAAAGATTTCTTCTTGCATGCTCCTGGGGCGGACATGAGTCGTTAATTTTTCCAACCTGCACGCTGTACGATTCCCAAAATTACGGCACAACTGAACTTCCGTGGAATCACATCCGCTTTTATGTAGGGCTTGAAGAGCCAGAAGAAATAATTGAAGATTTAAGACAGGCGTTGGAGAAGATTTAATTGACTTCATCTTTTACCGCCAATACCTTTACCGGTTTAAAGTTGCACGAAAAATCTGCCGTTCCGCCAAGGGTAGAATGGTCGTCT
>SXHM01000266.1 GCA_005773695.1 Bacteroidota bacterium | reverse complement strand
GTCTTGCATAATCGATAATGCCGCCATGCAGTTGGTTAACATCTTTAAATCCTTCGTGTTTAAAATAAGCACTTGCCTTTTCGCAGCGAATGCCTCCTGTGCAATATAACAGCACTTTACTATCTTTCTTGTCTTTAAGATTTTCAGTTACCCATTCCAACTCTTCACGGAAGGTATCCACATCAGGGCAAATAGCATTTTCAAATCTTCCCACTTCGCTTTCATAATGATTGCGCATGTCAACTACTAATGTTCCTGACAGTTCTAAGGCTTCGTTAAACTCCTTTGCCGACAAATGTTTACCTACATTAGTTACATCAAACGCATCGTCATTTAACCCGTCAGCTACAATTTTTTTGCGGACTTTTAGAAGCAGTTTATAAAATGATTTTCCATCATCTTCCACTGCAATTTTGAAGGGAACATTCGTTAAATATTTATCGCTGTCAATATCCTTTCTGAATGTTTCAAAATGTTCTTCCGGAACAGAAAGTTGTGCGTTAATTCCTTCGCGCGCAACGTATATTCTCCCTTTCACATTCAATGCATCCCAGCGTTTGTAAAGTTCATCGCGATACTCATTCGGAGTGTCAATAATAACGTAACGGTAAAACGAAAGTGTAATACGTTTAATGGGTTCTGCCATCAGACGTTTTTTAAGTTCTCTTTTGTCTATGCGGTTATGAAGCAGCATGTTTATACTATTTTGCGGGCGCAAAGATAAGCGAAAGCACGATTATTTAAGAATTTATGCAACTTTACGCCTCGTTTTAAAAATTTATGCAGGAAAAACTGAACTTATTGCTGGAAGAAATAAATGCTTTACAGCCCATAACGGTTGATGAGCTTGAAAACTTCCGTTTAAAATATTTATCGAGGAAAGGCTTGCTGACAGACCTTTTCGAAGAATTTAAAACCGTTCCCAATGAGGAGAAACGTGAAGTTGGTAAAAAACTGAACGAAGTAAAAACAGCTGCCGAAACGAAGTTTAATGAACTTAAAGAAAAGCTTGAAAACTCCGTTTCGCAAAGTACAGTAGATTTTGATTTGACAGCACCCGGTGAGCCTTCCGAGCCAGGTTCACGCCATCCGCTTTCCATTGTTCGCAATGAAATCATCAGTATTTTTTCACGTATTGGTTACACAGTTCAGGACGGACAAGAAATTGAAGATGACTGGCATAACTTCTCTGCTTTAAATTTTCCTGAAGAGCATCCAGCACGAGATATGCAGGATACTTTTTTCATTGATGTTACCAATAAGAAAAATTCTATTGCATTGCGTACTCACACTTCATCGGTACAAGTTCGTTTAATGGAAAGTGGCAAACCGCCTTTCCGAAGTATTATGCCGGGAAGAGTTTTTCGTAACGAAGCAATTTCTGCCCGTGCTCATTGTATTTTTCATCAGGTGGAAGGTTTGTACATTGACGAAAATGTTTCGTTTGCTGACTTGAAACAAACGCTGCTTTATTTTGCCCGCGAGATGTTTGGCGAGAAAACACAAATTCGTTTGCGCCCTTCTTATTTTCCGTTTACCGAGCCAAGTGCAGAGATGGATGTTTCGTGTTTTATCTGCGAAGGAAAAGGTTGTAACATCTGCAAATATTCAGGTTGGGTAGAAATTCTGGGTTGCGGAATGGTTGACCCCAACGTATTGGAAAATTGCGGCATTGACAGTTCAAAATACACAGGATTTGCTTTTGGAATGGGAATAGAACGCATCACAATGCTGAAGTATCGCATTAATGATTTGCGTTTGTTTTTTGAAAATGATGTACGTTTTTTAAATCAGTTTAAATCTGCGCTTTAAATGAAAAAGAAAATAAAAGAACTTGAAGATAAAATTGCGGAAGCTCATTTAGGCGGTGGTGAAGAGCGCATAAAATCGCAACATAAAAAAGGAAAACTGACTGCACGTGAGCGCATTCATTTTCTTTTGGATGAAGGTTCATTTGAAGAAATTGGAATGTTTGTAACTCACCGTTCACAGGAATTTGGATTAGAGAAACAAAAATTTCTAGGTGATGGAGTTGTGACAGGCTATGGCACAATTTCAGGAAGAATAGTCTATGTTTTTGCGCAGGATTTTACGGTTTTTGGTGGTTCATTGGCTGAAGCACATGCAGAAAAAATCTGTCGCATTATGGATCTGGCAATGCAAAACGGAGCACCTGTTATCGGGTTGAATGATTCAGGTGGGGCACGTATCCAGGAAGGTGTTGTTTCGTTGGGTGGTTATGCTGATATTTTTTACCGCAATACATTGGCTTCGGGCGTTATTCCTCAGATTTCAGCCATTATGGGTCCTTGTGCAGGTGGCGCAGTTTATTCTCCTGCCCTCACTGATTTTATTTTGATGGTAGAGCACACCTCTTACATGTTTGTAACCGGACCAAACGTTGTGAAAACAGTTACGCATGAAGAAGTAACAAGCGAAGAATTAGGTGGAGCATCCACACATTCTACTAAGTCAGGTGTAACACATTTTTCGTGTGCAAATGGTTTGGAGTGCATTGCTTACATCAAAAAACTGTTGAGTTATATTCCGCAGAATTGCGAGGAAGAAGCACCATCTTTTCCTTACGAAAAACCGGAAAGTGAAAGCCGACCGAAACTGAATGAAATTATTCCAGATAACCCCAATCAACCTTATGATATGCGCGAGGTGATTGATGGTGTGATTGATGAAGGAACTTTCTTTGAAGTGCATAAGAACTTTGCAGAAAATATGGTGGTTGGCTTTGCACGCCTTGCAGGGAAAAGTATAGGTGTAGTTGCCAATCAACCTGCATTTTTAGCAGGAGTTCTTGATATTAATTCATCTGCAAAGGCTGCACGCTTTGTGCGTTTCTGTGATGCGTTTAATATTCCTCTTTTGGTGTTTGAAGATGTTCCGGGTTTTCTTCCCGGCACCGATCAAGAGTGGCATGGCATTATCACTAACGGGGCAAAATTATTGTACGCATTCAGTGAGGCAACCGTGCCGCGCATTACAGTAATTACCCGTAAGGCTTATGGTGGGGCGTATGATGTGATGAACAGTAAACACATTGGTGCAGATATGAATTATGCTTGGCCTTCAGCAGAGATTGCAGTGATGGGACCAAAAGGTGCTGTGGAAATTATTTTCAAAGGTGAAAAGGATTTGAAAAAGAAAGAGGAAGAATACACCGAACATTTTGCAAACCCTTATCGTGCAGCGGAACGGGGATATGTTGATGAAGTAATTCTTCCAGAACAAACGCGTGAGAAATTAATCAAGGCGTTTAAAATGCTGGAAACAAAAGTGGCTAAACTGCCAAAGAAAAAACACGGAAATATTCCGTTGTAGTTTGCATTACGATTATATCATAGTCGGACAGGGAATAGCAGGAACAGTATTGTCATGGACATTGCTGCAGCGCGGCAAAAAAGTACTGGTGATTGACCAACGCGAAAAACCTTCATCATCTGAAATTGCACTTGGTATCTACAACCCCGTTGTGTTTAAGCGCATGACAAAAAGCTGGAAAGCTGATGAATTAATACCGGTTGCAGAAGCACTTTATACAGATATGGAAACTGCCCTTGGAATAAAAGCATTTCACAAAAATGGTATTCTTAAAGTATTTTCTTCAAAAGATGAACGCACATTTTGGGAGAAGAAAATGCACAACGGAGAGGCAATGGCTTTTTTAGACAAAACAAAAGAGCAATCACAATACACTTCTGTTATTATTGATGACTTAGGAAGCGCAGATGTTTTAAATTCCGGTTGGTTGGATACAGCAAAGTTGCTAAGTGCTTATCGCAAATTTTTAAGTGGGAATAATCTACTCAGAACAGAAAAGTTTGAGTGTTCGCAGTTGGGTGTTGAAAAAGATATATTAGAGTGGAAAGACATCACCGCTGACAAATTAATTTTTTGTGAAGGCAGTCGTGCAACTGATAATTCGTTTTTCAAAAATCTTCCTTTTGTTCTAACGAAAGGTGAAATGCTAACTATTCGTATTCCGGACTTTTTACCAGAACATCTTATTTCAAAAGGAATTTATCTACTTCATGAATACGATGATATTTTTAAAGTTGGCGCAACATATGATTGGGATGATTTAACCGAT
>SXHM01000265.1 GCA_005773695.1 Bacteroidota bacterium | reverse complement strand
AGCTGGGACTATTGGCAAAGAACAGCAAACACAGGGAACAAAAGAATTGGATAAAAATCCTGGACTTCAACAAAACGGTGCTGACCGCTTTACAAAAGAAAACAATGTAAACGGAACAACACAACAAAGTAAAGAGTTGCCTAAACAGACTGAGTATGCTAGACCTGAAATCAATGCTGATAAATACAGCAGACCTCAAACTGCAACTCAACAACAACAAGGTTCTTATATCCGTCCTGAATCAAGCCGTATTGTGCCTAACCAGACACAACAACAAGCAAGACCGGAACAATATGTAGCTCCGCAACGCACAAAACCTGAGCAGGAATATTATCAGCGCAATAACGGCAACCAGCAGAATCAACAATACAACAGAAATAATGGTTACCAGCAAAACAAACAGCCGGAAAGGAATTATGACTATAACCAATATAACCAGCGCCAGAATAACAACAGTAAACCGCAATATGAGCAACAGAAGCCGAATAATAACCGGGGCAATGATAACAGACCTCAACAGAATGAACGCCAAAACTTTAATCAGAACAATAACAGCAACAACAGAAGTTTTGATAATGGTAGCAGCAATAAAGGCGGTGGCAATTTCAACTCGGGTGGTTCAAACAGCAAAAGTGGCAGCGGAAGCAACAGCGGAAGAGGTCCCAGATAATTCCTGAATGATTTATTTTAGAAACAAAAAGATGAAAGCAAAGATTTTAAGCCTGCTGTCAGTTGCAATTTCAGTTTCAGCAATAGCACAAAATGAAGCAGATGCTTTGCGTTACTCGCAAACATCACCTACAGGAACAGCCAGATTTGCTGCTCTGTGTGGAGCATTTGGAGCATTAGGAAGTGATTTTACAACACTTAGTTTTAATCCTGCCGGAATAGCTTTATACCGAAGCAGCGAAATCACTTTAACCCCTTCAATTTTTAATTCTGTTTCAACTTCAGATTATTTAGGAACAGAGACAAAAGACAACAAGCTTAATTTTAATTTCGGAAGCATAGGTGTTGTAAGAACACGAATTCGTAATAAAGAAGGCAGTACCTATGGTTGGTTAAATTTTAACTTCGGTATTGGGTACAACAGACTGAATAGTTTTCAGAACAGAGTAAGTATTGAAGGAAGAAATTTCTCAAACTCCATTGCTGATGCCTTTGCAAGTCAAGCTTACGGAACAAATTATAATGATTTGCAAAACTCAAATGCATTTGATGCGAACCTAGCTTGGCAAACATATGTAATTGATACTGCACCAGGGCAAACCAGCATTTACAATACTCCGATGGGCAATTATGGTCAACTGCAAAAGCTTCAGGCAACCACAAGAGGTTCAATGGGAGAAACAGTAATTTCATTTGGAGGAAACTACAGCAACAAACTTTATATCGGAGCAACCATAGGCATTCCAAGTGTGCGTTATACACAAGAAAAAGTGTATGAAGAAACTGATGATTTGGATTCTATTGATCAGTTTACCTCCCTGAAATATAACGAAACACTGAAAACCTCCGGCAATGGAATAAACCTGAAGTTAGGTATTATTTACCGAATTACCGACTGGGTTCGTATTGGCGGTGCGTTTCATACTCCCACCTATTTCAGACTTACCGATAACTGGATATCAAGTTTAGATTCTAAAATTTACAATCAGGATTTTTTCGCGGAATCACCATCAGGAAGTTTTCAATACTCCCTTACTACACCTCTAAAAGCAATTGGAAGCATCGGATTTATTGTTGGTAAAGCAGGGTTGATAAGCGCTGATTATGAATACGTCAATTACTCAACAGCTAAACTGAACTCTAATGATTATAATTTTTCAACAGAGAATAAAAACGTAAAAGACAATTTTAATGGCACAGGAAATATCCGCATAGGTACTGAATGGAGATACAAAATTTTTAGTGCCCGTGCAGGCTATGCAATTTTCGGTAGTCCTTATTCCAAAACGTTTATGGTTGATAACTCAACCGCTTCATTTGGCGCTGGATTTAGAACTAAAGGATTTTACATGGATGCAGCTTATTTGCTAAATTTTTCACAGAAAAACAGGTATAATCTGTATGTATTGGATGCAACTACAGCCGCTTCTGCAGAAGTAAATAATGTTGCGGGCAGCTTTATGCTTACGTTTGGATTTCGCTACTGATTATTTCTCGAAATCCTCAATTCGTTTTCGCCACTCCGGCAATATCTCAATGGTTTTATTGTTAGCATAATTATATGCAACCATCACAGTTGAACCAGATGAAACCACTTCATTCTCACCATTTACTTCGCGCACAAAAAGATATTCAATGTCAAAACTTTTTGTGCCTAAACGTGAAGTGCGGATGTAAACAAAAAGTTTATCATTCAGCATTACAGGGAGTTTGAAGTCAACAACCGCTTTAGCAAGAATAACGCCATCTGAAGCCCAATTGATAGAATTACCAAACACCTTGTCGATATAACCGATTCGGGCAAGTTCCATATAAGAGAGGTAATTGGAATTGTTTACATGGCCTAAAGAATCGGTATCACAAAAACGAATCTGAATGGGCTCGCGATGTTTATAAGGTGGTATCATAAATTTGAATGATTTTTGTCAATGCAAATCTCATGAAAATTTATTACCAAATTTTCTTCAACTTGTCGGTACTTAACAACGTAATATTTCTCCCTTCAATGTTGATAATCTTTTCTTCTTTAAAATCACTCAAGGTTCGAATAACCGATTCGGTTGAAGTACCTACAATTCCTGCTAAATCTTCGCGCGAAACGGGTAGTGCTTTACCGGATTCCTCTGCATTGTAGCGCTTTTGCAGCATAAGCAATGCATCAGCCGTGCGCTTGCGCACCGAGTTGTAGGCAAGGTTGAGCATACGTTCTTCGCGCTCCTTCAAATCACCTGAAAGCATTTTTATAAACTTAGCAGCTACATCGCGGTTACTGTATATCAACGCAAGAAAATCCTGACGTACGATGGTCTGAATTTCCGAATCCTCCATTGCCTCTGCAGATTCGGTAAAATCAGTATTTTCAAGAATATCCATGTAGCCGATAAAATCACCTTCTTTTGAAATACCGGTAATATATTCCTTCCCATCTCGGTTCATTTTAAAACATTTCACTTTCCCTTTAACAATAAAATAAAGATTGTAGGGGAAATCGCCTTCATGGAAAATAATATCCTTCTTTTTAAATGTGCGGTTTTTACGTGATTCAGAAAGTTTTTGAAGTTCTTCAATTCCTCTGGCATCATTTAAAAATTCAGTTAAGCCATCTT
>SXHM01000264.1 GCA_005773695.1 Bacteroidota bacterium | reverse complement strand
CTTGGGTTTCATATTCCCGGAATGTTTGATAAAATTCTGGACATCAAAAAATGTTTTCTGCAGCCCGATCCTTCCAATGCTGTGCGCGATGCGGTGAAAAAATATGCAGTTGAAAATGGCTTGGAATTTTTCAACACTCGCGAACAAACCGGTTTTCTACGCAATATTATTATCCGAAATACTTCTAAAGGTGAACTGATGGTAAATGTGATTTTTGCAAAAGAAGACCAACAGAAAAGAGAAGGACTTTTAGATTTTCTTTCAGCTAAATTTCCTGAAATAAATTCGCTGCTTTACGTGATTAACACTAAACGCAACGACACAATTAATGATTTGGAAGTACACAGTTATAAAGGACACGATTTCATAATGGAAGAAATGCTTGCTTTTGAATCTGACACAAAACTAAAATTCAAAATCGGTGCAAAATCATTTTTTCAAACTAACACACAACAGGCTTATCGTCTTTATAAGATAACCGCTGAATTTGCAGAATTAAAATCTACAGACTTGGTTTATGATCTTTATACAGGAACCGGAACTATAGCCTGTTTTGTTGCAGGGAAAGTAAATAAAGTTGTAGGTATTGAGTATGTGCCTTCAGCAATTGAGGATGCAAAAGTGAATGCAGAATTGAATAACATAACAAACACCTCGTTTTTTGCAGGCGATATGAAAGATGTTCTTTCGCCTGAGTTTGTTTTTGCAAACGGAAAACCCGATGTAATTATCACCGACCCACCACGAGCTGGAATGCACGAAGATGTAGTGAAACGTATTTTAGAAATTGAACCGCGTAAAATTGTTTATGTAAGCTGCAATCCTGCCACACAGGCTCGAGATATTGCCTGGCTTTCAGAAAAATATGATGTGGTAAAAGTGCAACCGGTAGACATGTTTCCTCATACACACCACGTTGAAAATGTGGTAGCACTTGCAAGGCGATAATTCATCATTACATTTGCACCCCTAAATTTTGATTATGAAACATCTTCGTCATTTATATCTTTTAGCAGCAGCGCTTATTCTGGCGTTGGCAGTATGGCAGTTTACCAAAGTAAATATTGGCAACGGAATTATGCTGGTTCTGTTGATAGGAGTTCCGGTTTTTTTCTGGTTTATAAGCCCAATCAATCTGTTGGCCTTTTGGTATATCCGAAAATCTAATATAGAAAAGGCTCATAAGGTTTTATCATGGCAAAAACACCCTGAAGGATTACGTAAAAATCAGGAGGCATATTATTATTACCTGAACGGATTGGCAGCAACACAAAGCCGCAGTTCAGGGAGTGCTGAGACCTATTTTAAGAAAGCAATCTCCATTGGTTTGGGTTTAAAACAAGATGAAGCAGTTGCAAAACTTAATCTTGCAGCTATTTACATTTCTCAACGCAAAAAACGCCTTGCTATCAACATGCTAAGCGAAGCTAAAAAAGCAGATGAGCACAACCTGATGAAGGAGCAATTTAAAATGGTGGAGATGGGGTTGAAGAGGATTTAAAAATGTCTTCATTCAAAGACTATTTTTCCACTCAGGCTTTAGATTATTCAAAATACCGCCCTGATTATCCAAGGGAACTTTACGATTTTATTCTTTCAGAAGTAAAAGAACGCAAAACTGCATGGGATTGTGGCACAGGGAACGGGCAGGCAGCGGCAGTTCTTTCAAATTTCTTTGAAAAGGTTTTTGCAACCGACCCAAGTGCAGAACAACTAAAAAACGCTTTACAAAAAAACAATATTGAATACCTTATTGCATCTGCCGAAAACTCAACGTTGCCCGAAAAATCAATCGATTTAATAACTGTTGCTCAAGCTCTTCACTGGTTTGATTTCAGTAAATTCTTCGCTGAAGTAAATCGAGTTGCAAAGCCTGGTGCCGTTATTGCAATCTGGAGTTATGAGTTATGCAAAGTTGATGTAGCGACTGACAAAGTATTTCTGAATTTCTATAACGGCATTCTTGGTGATTACTGGGCTCCCGAGCGCAAACATGTTGAGAATGCATACAGCACTATTCCCTTTCCTTTCACTGAGGTAAAAGAGAATGTATTTTACATGAAAAAGCAATGGAATTTGCAGGATTTTATGGGCTACCTTTCAACCTGGTCGGCTGTGCAGAAATACATAAAAACAAACGGCAAAAATCCTTTGCAATTAGTGGAGCATGATTTTATTAGCGCATGGGCAAACCCTGATACTGTTAAAGAAGTTAGCTTTCCGGTTACCGTTAAAACAGGAAGGATTTAGAACTATTCTACAATTGCCTTGTTAAGTATCTCTAAATGCGCTACTTTTGCACGCTTATTAAAAATTAAACATTAAAAAACTATGTCAACAAAATCAGTGGAACAATTTGTAAAATATAAAGTGAAAGATATTTCCCTTGCTGAATGGGGAAGAAAAGAAATAAAATTAGCAGAAGATGAAATGCCGGGCCTGATGGCACTTCGCGCAGAGTTTGGCAAAACAAAACCTTTGCAAGGAGCGCGTATAGCAGGTTGCCTGCACATGACCATCCAAACTGCCGTTTTGATTGAAACATTAGTTGAACTAGGGGCTGAAGTTACCTGGTCTTCATGTAATATTTTCTCAACACAAGACCATGCTGCTGCTGCAATTGCTGCTGCAGGTATATCGGTTTATGCATGGAAAGGGATGAACGAGCAGGAATTTGATTGGTGCATTGAACAAACTTTATTCTTTGGCGAAAATCAAGAGCCTTTGAATATGATATTGGATGATGGTGGAGATTTAACCAACATGGTTTTTGACCGTTACCCTGAGTTAATTAAAAATATTAAAGGTCTTTCTGAAGAAACAACTACAGGTGTTCACCGCCTATACGAACGTATGGAAAAAGGAACTCTTCCTATTCCAGCTATCAACGTAAACGATTCAGTTACCAAATCTAAATTTGATAATAAATATGGATGCCGCGAATCATTAGTAGATGCTATCCGCAGAGCAACTGACTTGATGCTTGCCGGAAAAGTAGCTGTTGTAGCCGGTTTCGGTGATGTTGGAAAAGGTTCTGCTGAATCATTGAAAGAAGCTAAAGTTCGTGTTATTGTTACTGAAATTGACCCTATCTGCGCTTTACAAGCTGCAATGGAAGGTTATGAGGTGAAGAAATTTGCTGATGCCGTTAAAGAAGCTGACATCATTGTAACCGCTACAGGAAATAAAGACATCGTGAAAGGTGAACATTTCAAATCAATGAAAAGCAACGCCATCGTTTGTAACAT
>SXHM01000263.1 GCA_005773695.1 Bacteroidota bacterium | reverse complement strand
TTCGTCAAAGCGCGCCACTTTCATTTTGGCTTCGGTGAAGGCGGCAACATAAAGCAAGGCATGATTTTTTTTCAAACTCAGGTCAATGAGTATATCCATACCATCGCTCATAAAGTTTTTAATTACATATTTCTCCGGTTTGTAATACCAGTTGAAATCAACTTTAGAGATGAAATCAAAATCATTATCTGATTTTAAAGCCTGCAACAATTCTTTAGTTTTAACATAGCCCAGCGCAGTTATTTTGCGATTGCGTTCTTTTATCTGCGCAACAAAAGAGCGAACAGTATCTAAATCTTCTTTGCTACAGACTTCAAACAAAATTCCAATGTTACGAGATTGTGCAAGGTTGCGTACTTCTGGCTTGCGCTTTACTTTTTTGTATTCGCGCAAAAGAAAATAGTTCGAAGCTTTTTCTCGAACTGTTTTTACAATGCCTGAGCCGTCTTTTGCCATTTCTTACTCAATCAATTTTAAAAAATCATCTTCCGAAATTATTGGAACATTCAACTTCTGCGCTTTCTCTAATTTGCTTGGTCCCATATTTTCACCGGCAACAATGTAGGTTGTTTTCTTTGAAATAGAACCTACATTTTTTCCACCGTTGTCTTCAATTGCTTTCTCTAACTCATCACGCGAAAACTTTGCAAACACACCCGAAACTACAAATGTTTTTCCGGCAAGCTTGTCCGAAACCTTGGTGTTCTCCGCTTCCGAAAGTTCAAACTGTAATCCTTTTTCGCGCAGACGGTTCACCATCTCCACATTTTTTTCATTTGTAAAAAACTCTTTGATACTCGCTGCTATCTTCTCTCCTATCTCATCGGCCTCCACCAATTGCTCAAAAGTAGAACTCATTAAATTGTCAATATTTCTGAAATGCAAAGCTAATTTTTTAGCTACTGTTTCGCCTACAAAGCGAATACCCAGCGCAAACAAAACGCGCGAAAACGGAATAGCTTTTGACTTTTCAATTCCTTCAATAAGATTGGTGGCTGATTTATCGGCCATGCGCTCGAGCGTGATGACATCTTCCTTTTTCAGGTCGTAGATGTCAGCATAATTTTTCACCAACCCTTTTTGAAAAAGCAGTTCAATTGTTTCGGCACCGATGCTGTCAATGTCCATTGCCTTGCGGCTTACAAAGTGTTCCATCCGGCCTTTAATCTGTGGCGGGCAACCCGCTTCGTTCGGACAAAAGTGCACCGCTTCACCTTCGTTGCGTTTCAGTTCTGTTGCGCATTCGGGGCAGTGTGTTATATAGCTCAACGATTCTGAATCAGCAGAACGTTTACTTAAATCAACACCGATTATTTTCGGAATTATTTCTCCGCCTTTTTCTACAAACACGGTATCGCCAAGGCGTAAATCCAATTTCTCAATCTGGTCGGCATTGTGGAGCGATGCACGTTTTACGGTAGTTCCTGCCAGCAACACCGGTTTAAGATTGGCAACCGGAGTAATGGCTCCCGTGCGCCCCACCTGAAACGTAACCTCATTCAACAGTGTAGAAACCTGCTCGGCTTTAAATTTATAGGCAATTGCCCAACGCGGATTTTTTGCAGTAAACCCCAAGGCATCCTGGTCGTCATAACTGTTTACTTTCAGCACTACGCCATCGGTTTCAAAGGGAAGCGTGTGACGCTTCACATCCCACTCATCAATGAACGAAAAAATGCCGTTGATGTCTTTTACCTTGCGCATATATTTAGGTACTTTAAAACCCCATTCGCGTGCTTTGGTCAGGTTGTCGTAATGATTGTTGAACGGTAAATTTTCACCTAGCAAAAAATAAAGAAAGCAATCCAGTCCGCGCTTTGCAACAACAGAACTGTCCTGCATCTTCAATGTTCCCGAAGCGGTGTTACGCGGGTTGGCATACAACTCCTCCCCTGCTTCTTCGCGCTCTTTGTTCATTTTTTCAAATGCTTTCAAAGGCAGAAAAACTTCACCGCGTATTTCAAACTCAGCGGGAAAATCGTTGCCTTTCAATTTCAGCGGAATACTTTTTATGGTTCTGATGTTGGTGGTTACATCATCGCCCTGAACACCGTCACCACGGGTAAGGGCTTGCACCAATTGACCGTTAATATATGTAAGACCTATAGCAACACCATCATATTTTAACTCGCACACATATTCGGTTTCCCGCTCAATGAGCTTGTGTATTCGGCCTTCAAACTCCTGCACCTCCTCACGTGAATACGAATTGGAAAGTGATAGCATGGGGTATTTATGCTTCACCGTTTTAAACTCTTTGGTGATGCCACCGCCTACACGCTGCGTTGGCGAATCGGATGAAAGAAATTCAGGGAATTCTTTTTCCAGACTATGTAATTCTTCCAGCAGCATATCAAAATCATAGTCGCTGACGCTTGGATTGCTCAGCACATAATAATTGTGGTTGTGTTGCTCAATCTCTTTGGAGAGGTATTCTATTCTTGCTTTTGCTTCTTGTTCAGTCATTGTTTTTCCTTCCGCTTCTTTTCTCTTTTCCTTATTCTTTCGTACTTCTTATCTTTCATATGTTGCCTGTATTCATCGCGTTCTTCATACACCTGATTGCGCTTGAAAATTGCCTTATATAAGCCACCCAAAAATAGTTTTATTTTAATTGCATAAAAGGGGCCGTTCAGTTGACGTTGCACGAATTTGTCTTTGGTAATTATCTCGCGGTAACCACCGCCAACACCAACGCCCAACCAATAAAAAACTTTATAGTGAGCAGCAATTCCCTGCGTGAAAACCGTTACAGTATCTGAGTGTCGGATTCCCGGTTTGTTATACAATGATGAAATGGTATCAATATTTCCCCAACCTGTGCCAATACTAACAGGGACACTGAACTCCCATCGATAATCTTCATATATAACATACTCAAAATATGTATTAACATATGCGAAATTGAACTTTTGATTGATACTATAGTCTCTTCGTTCAATAGGTGCAAGCGGCAAACCGTTTTTCATGGAATACAAACCAAAGCCCCATCGGAATTTGCGGGGCCACTCTATTCCTAATTTTAAACCGTAAAACTGCACAGGACGCTCTGCAATAAATGAACGATAGTTATCAAAACTAAGGAGAAATTTGGCTTTACTTTTCTTCTGCATTTTTGGCAAAGTGTCTGGAAGGTTTATTGCCGGAGGTTTATAATAAATTGGAATTGTGCTGCGCTGCGCCAAAGAGGAAAAAGCATAAAAGATAATAATAACTATAAATTTTACTTTCATTCTTCAACTTTCTTGCAACGCAACATCCTGCTGTTACCATTAATATCTTTTTTTATTTCATCATTTACAAATCCTTTTTCGTTTGCAAGTTCAGCAACTTCACCTGCATATTTACTGTTTAATTCAAAATAAACTTTGCCGCCTGCGGCAAGATTCTCTTTTGCAAAATCAAGGATGGCGCGGTAAAACAAAAGCGCATCGTTATCGGGTACAAACAGCGCGGTGTGGGGCTCATGATCCAGCACGTTGGGGTGCATGGCGTCTTTTTCTGTTTCGGTTATGTAAGGTGGATTACTAACGATTAAATCAAACCTTTTTTCACCGCTAAGACGCAAAGGCGCAAAGGTTTTTTCTTCTGCATTTTTGGTTTGCGTCTTTGCGCCTTTGCGGTAAAATTCCAGAATATCGCCTTGCAGAAAATGAATTTCAGCATTATTCAGTTCCGCATTTTCTTTTGCAACAGCCAGGGCATTTTCAGAAATATCAAGTGCATACACTTCTGCCTCGGGTAAGTTTTTTTTCAAGGCTATGGCAATGCAGCCGCTACCCGTGCCGATGTCCAAAACTTGTGACGTTGAACTTGTAACTTTTAACTTCTCCTTCACTATCCAATCAACCAATTCTTCTGTCTCAGGTCGTGGAATCAAAACATGTTCGTTCACTTTAAACTTCAATCCGAAAAACTCGGTGTTACCAAAAATGTATTGAATGGGCACATGTAATTTCAGTTTGCGGATAACGCGAAAGAATTTGAGCAACTCCGATTCACTCAGGCGCAACTCTTTTTTCAGCACCATATCACTGCGCGAAAAACCAAAATATTCGCTGAACGAAAAGAAAAGGAACGTTTCAATTTCTTCCATAGGATAGAGGTTTTCCAGCTCTTTCCTAAAGAAAGCATAAACTGAAACTGCCCTGTTGTCAATCACTTTCATGGCGCGAAGATAGCCTTGCTTTTTTATTTTGTATTTTCGGCAAGTCGACAACATGATAAAAGGCCAAACTCTACTAATTTATTTAGCGCTGCTGGCAGGCTTCGGACTGCTGGGATGGTACGTTATTCAGCAAGGCTATCTGCTTGAAAATTTTTCTACACAAGCTGCTACACAAACTTCCGTTGTAGAAAATCTTCCCGGCAATATCTGGCATCAGTTGGTAAACGGGTATCTGACTAATCTGCACCATCCGTTGGCAGTGTTCATTATGCAATTGGTAATTATTGTTCTGGTAGCTCGGATGTTCGGCTATCTGTTTACTAAAATGCGGCAGCCTTCAGTTATCGGTGAAATTGTTGCAGGTATAGTTTTAGGACCTTCACTTGTAGGAATGTATTTTCCCGAAGTTTCTGCGTTTATTTTTCCAAAACCTGCCGAGGGAGACATCGACTCGTTGGAGTTTCTCAAGTTTTTCAGTCAGGTAGGGCTCATGCTTTTTATGTTCATAATAGGCATGGAGGTTGATTTAAAATCGTTGAAAAATCGTGCATTTGATGCTCTTATAATAAGCCACACAGGAATTATACTTTCATTTTTTCTGGGCGTTTTATTAGCCTACTTTTTATATGATTCCTTTGCACCCGATCAGGTTGCCTTCGTAGCTTTTGCTTTGTTTATGGGTATTTCCATGAGCACCACTGCATTTCCGGTGCTGGCAAGAATTATTCAGGAACGCGGAATTACAAAAACACCTTTGGGCATTTTGGCAATTACCACCGCAGCAATTGATGATATGACTGCATGGTGTTTGCTTGCCGTAATCATTGCTGCAGTAAAATCAGGAGGCTTTGTTAATTCGCTTTCTACCATTGTACTTACCGTTGCCTACGTTTTTATTATGATAAAACTTGTTCAACCGTTTTTGCGCAAGTTCGGAAGCGTTTATGTATCGCGTGAAAACCTGAATAAAACAGTTGTGGCATTTGTGTTTGTTGTGTTGTTTTTCTCGTCATACATTACCGAGATTATAGGAATACACCCATTGGTAGGCGCTTTTGTGGCAGGTGTAATTATGCCGCATAATATCAACTTCAAAAAAATTATTACCGAAAAAATTGAAGACATAAGCCTGGTGTTGCTGCTGCCTTTGTTTTTTGTTTTTACAGGATTGCGAACACAGATAAATCTTTTAGACAACTCCGATCTGTGGCTCATTGCATTTGTTGTTATTTCAGTTGCCATTGCCGGAAAATTCATTGGCGCTACGCTATCGTCACGGCTGCTGAAACATAGCTGGAAAGAATCATTATCAATGGGCGTTATCATGAACTCTCGCGGTTTAATGGAACTCATTATTCTTAACATAGGTTATGACCTTGGGATTTTCGGTAGAGAAATTTTTACCATTCTTGTTCTGATGGCGCTTTTCACAACATTTATGACCAATCCAATGCTTGAATTTATCGACTGGATTTTTGCCAAATTCGAGAAAGCCAAACCTGTTGAAAATATAAATGCGGCTCTGGATATTCTTATTTCATTCGGTCCTTCAAAAACCGGAAGTTCCTTATTGCGACTGGCAAATTTTATTACAGCGGGCAAGCGACCTAAAAAAGTTACTGCCATGCACCTTACTCCCAGTCTGGAAATAAATCCACACGATGCATTGTTGTTTGAGAAAGAAGCATTTGGACCGGTGCGCATAACGGGGCATGAACTTGGCCTTGGCTTTGAAACCAAATACAAAGCGGTAGATGATGTGGAAAAAGAAATCATAAACACTGCAAAACATGGGCTGTATGAACTGTTGTTGGTGGGTTCGGCAAAATCAGCTTTTACCGAAAAAATTACAGGCGGTAAAATCAAACACATTATTGAAAGTGTTGACTGCACGGTGGGAATTCTGGTGGATAACAATTTCAGAACGGCCGAGAATGTTTTATTTCTCTTAACAGGTGAAGATGATGAATACCTATCTGATTATGCTTTGAAATTTATTGAGCCCGAAAAAATAAAAATAACTACGCTCAATGTAAATGAAAGCACCGGATTAGACAGACCATTCTTAGAACAATTTCAATTGATAGTGCTTGACATTAAACACTGGAGAAAAGCAACGGAAGCGCACAGTGCCTGGATAGCATACAGCCCTTCAGTGCTTATATTTTCAAAAGGCAAAAGATGAAACTTATTATCATTAACGGACCAAATCTTAATTTACTTGGCACACGTGAACAAAGTGTTTACGGCAACCGTTCCTTTGATGATTATTTTGCTGAACTGAAATCAAAATTTTCGCAAATCGAGTTAGAGTATTTTCAGAGTAACATAGAAGGCGAACTCATCAACAAATTGCACGAAACAGGTTTCAGTTACGATGGAATAATTTTAAATGCCGGAGGCTATAC
>SXHM01000024.1 GCA_005773695.1 Bacteroidota bacterium | reverse complement strand
GATACTTCGGTTTATGACACCATGGTGCGTATGGCACAGGAATGGAGTTTGCGTTATCCATTGGTTGACGGACAAGGTAACTTTGGTTCAGTTGACGGTGATAGTCCTGCAGCGATGCGTTATACCGAAGCAAGACTTAAAAAGATTGCAGAAGAATTGCTGGCAGACATTGACAAAGAAACAGTTGATTTCCAGAATAATTTTGACGATACGCTGAAAGAACCAACCGTTCTTCCTGCAAAAATTCCTAATCTTTTGATTAATGGTGCTGCCGGTATTGCAGTGGGTATGGCTACCAACATGGCTCCTCACAATCTTTCAGAAGTAGTGGACGGAATAGTAGCCTTCATAGACAACAAACAAATAACAATGGAGGAATTACTGAAATATGTAAAAGCTCCTGACTTTCCGACAGGCGGAATAATTTATGGTTATGAAGGTGTAAAAAATGCTTTGGAAACAGGGAAAGGTAAAATCGTGATGCGTGCCCAAACTTCATTTGAGCAATTGCCTAACGGAAAAGAAGTAATAATTGCCAATGAAATTCCATATCAGACTAATAAGGCGTTGATGATTAAACAAACAGCTGACCTTATCAACGATAAAAAGCTGGAAGGTATTTCTGATATTCGTGATGAAAGCGACCGTAACGGAATGAGGGTTGTTTACGAATTAAAAAGAGACGCTATACCAAATGTAGTATTAAACAATCTGTTTAAATATACAGGATTACAAAGCTCATTTTCAGTAAATAACATTGCTTTAGTTGGTGGTCGCCCGATGGTGCTGAACCTGAAAGATATGATCCATTATTTTGTGGAACACCGCCATGAGGTAGTAGTGCGCAGAACTCAATTTGAGTTAGCGCAAGCTGAAAAACGTGCCCATATCCTTGAAGGTTTGTTGATAGCACTTGACCATTTGGACGCGGTCATTAAACTAATCCGCGAATCAGCAACACCTGATGAAGCAAGAGAAGGTTTGATGAGCAGTTTCGGATTATCTGAAATTCAGGCCAGAGCCATTCTTGAAATGCGTCTTCGCGCTTTAACAGGACTTGAAAGAGATAAACTGAAAGCCGAATACGATGAGTTGATGAAATTTATTGCATTCTGTAAAGAGATACTTGCAAGCGAAACTTTGAGGATGAAAATCATTAAGGACGAGTTATTGGAAATGAAAGAGAAATATGGTGATGAGCGCAGAAGCCAAATCGTTTATTCAGGCGAAGATCTGAGAATTGAAGATATGATTGCCGATGAAGATGTAGTAATTACCATTTCACATATGGGCTATATCAAACGAACCGTGTTAAGTGAATTTAAAACACAGGGCAGAGGCGGAAAAGGTTCAAAAGGCAGCACAACCCGTGACGAAGATTTTCTGGAACATATGTTTGTGGCTTCCATGCACAACTATATGTTGTTCTTTACCCAGCAGGGGCGTTGCTTCTGGATGCGTGTTTACGAAATTCCGGAAGGAACCAAACAAAGCAAAGGAAGAGCTATTCAGAACGTAATCAATATTCCGGGTGATGATAAGGTGGTTGCTTTTATTAACGTAAAAGACCTTAAAGATGAGGAGTATATCAATAACAATTACATCATCATGTGTACTAAAAATGGTGTGATTAAGAAAACAACACTTGAAGCATATTCACGCCCGCGTACAAACGGTATCAATGCAATTCCAATTCGCGAAGGTGATGAATTGCTGGAAGTTAAAATGACCAACGGGAAATCACACATTGTAATGGCTATCAAGTCGGGAAGAGCAATTCATTTCCCTGAAGCCAAAGTAAGACCAATGGGCAGAAATGCATCAGGGGTTCGCGGTATCCGCATGATAGAGAAAAAGGATTCTGTGATTGGAATGGTTTGTGTAGATGACCCGCAGACAACAATTCTGACAGTGAGTGAAAAAGGCTACGGTAAACGCTCGGATATTGATGAATACAGAATTACAAATCGTGGCGGAAAAGGCGTAAGAGCATTGAAAGTTACCGACAAAACAGGAAAACTGATTGCGATTAAAGATGTTACCAATGATAATGACCTGATGATAATCAACAAATCAGGATTAACTATTCGTATTGCAGTGGAAGACCTGAGAGTAATGGGAAGAGCAACACAAGGCGTTCGACTTATTAACCTGAAAGAAGGCGATAAAATAGCTGCAGTGGCAAAAGTAAATGCCGATAAAGAAGAAGAACGCACAGCAATTGAAGGTACTGAGTTGCCTCCGGATAACACACCTGATGAGGTTGATGAAACAGATGAAGTTGAAGGAGATGAAGACACAGACGAAGGTGCTGATGATGCTACAAGTAAAGAATAACAACTAATTATAAATCAATAATTAAAAAATGAAATCATTACTAATAACCGCAGCGACTATACTAATAGGTGGCTCAGCTGCAATGGCACAAGCAGGTAAAGTAACAAGTGCATACAATTACTTTACTTCATATAATCAATACAAAGATGCAAATGATTTACGTGAAGCGGTAGATTATATTGAACCGGCAACTACCAATGAAAAAACAATGGTTAGTGCAAAAACCTTCTATTACAGAGGATTAATTTATCATGCAATATACCAGGATAGCAGCGCAAAAGCTAAAACAATAGTAGCCGAGCCACTTGCATTAGCAACTGAATCATACATTAAAACGCTTGAGTTAGATTCAAAAAAAGAGTATGCAAAAGATGTAATTGCTCGTTTATATGTATCTGCCAACCAGTTTTATAACATGGGTATTAACGAATACAATGTGAAGAAAAACAATCTGAAAGCAGTTGAGTATTTCGAAAAAGTGTTGCAGATAAACAGCACACCGGCAGTTGCAGGAGCAGACAAAACCGATATGCCATATTATGGATTCTTAGATACTAATGCAACCAGTTTGGCTGCGGTAGCAGCTTTTGATATGAAAGACTATGATAAGGCAAAGAAGTATTTCCAGATAATGATTGATAAAGGTTTCCGTGAAGGACGCCCTTATACAAACATGGCGCAAATACTTAAATCAGAAAAAAATGAAGACGCAATGATGGAAGTTATAAAAAAGGGAAGAGCTAAATACCCTGAAGATGCTGCCTTAATTATTGAAGAGCTAAACTATTACTTATCAACCGGAAAAGACAAGGAAGCAGAAGCCAATTTGCAATTAGCCATTTCAAAAGATCCGGATAACCATCAGTTGCATTTTGCCCTGGGAAGTATTTATGATAAACTTTCTTCACCGGACGATGTGACAAAAAAGCCATCAAAAGAAGAATATCAGGCACTTAGAAAGAAAGCAGAGACAGCATATACAAAAGCTATTGGATTAAACTCTGAGTATTTTAATGCAATCTATAATCTGGGAGCATTGTACTTTAATGAAGCAGGAGACATCCTTAAAACTGCAGGTGATATAAAAGACAACAAAGTTTATGAACAGGAAACCAAAAGAGCAGAAGATCTTTTAGCCAAAGCTTTGCCATATTTAGAGAAAGCTCATCAACTGGATGCAAAGGATAAAAACACATTGATCTCTTTGAAAGAATTGTATTTCCGCAATGGAAACGAAGCGAAATATGCCGAGATAAAAGCTTTGATTGGCAAGTAACCGTTTTTAAGAATAAATGAAAAGGGAG
>SXHM01000262.1 GCA_005773695.1 Bacteroidota bacterium | reverse complement strand
GAATACCACCAAACAAAGGATTCTCTTCGCAATGCAGCAAGGTGATATCGGGCAAAAGGCGTTTTATAACATTCTGTCCCGAGCCATACATGGCATCATATGCCAGATTGAACTTTGAATTTTGAATAGCGTTGATGTCGAAGTTTCTCTCAAGTGTTTCGCAATACAAGGTATCCAAAGCAACATATTCCAGTAAGCCTTTGTTGACCAGACTGTCAATGCTAATGCTTTCTAAATCAATGCTGTTTATTTCAGGTATATATTTCTCCACTTCAGCAATATCTTCTTCCAGCAAAGGACCGCCATAACCGCCTTTCAGTTTAAAACCATTGTAAACTGGCGGATTATGGCTTGCTGTAATAATTACACCTGCACCGGCATTGTAATTCAAAGCACCTAAAGAAACCATTGGAGTAGAAACATAACCTTTTGCAAGAAACACCTTGATACCGTTTGAAGCCATCACTTTTGCAGTGGTTTCGGCAAACAGTTCGCCAGCAAACCGACAATCATGACCAATAACAACTATCTTGTTTTTATTGGTCGCAATAATCCAAGCTGCTGTTGCCTGCGCAACACGCGCAACATTATCAACAGTAAATTCTTTGGCGATAATGGCACGCCAGCCATCGGTTCCGAATTTTATATCTCCCATTTGTTTGTTATTTGACTGCAAAATAAAGCATCTGCTGCAGATTATTTAAATAATTTTGGCAACTGATGAAAAACGAAGTCCTTTACCTCTCTTATGATGGTATGACCGACCCACTAGGGCAGTCGCAGGTTTTACCATACCTGGCAGGACTTTCAAAGGCAGGTTACTCTATTACGCTTGTCAGTTTTGAAAAGAAAGACAAATTTGAAAATACGGGCAAAGCAATTGCTCAACAAATAAAAGTAATAGGAATTGACTGGCATCCGCTTTCATACACCCCTAAGCCACCTGTATTATCAACACTTTGGGATGTATATCAATTAAGGAAGAAAGCAGAAGAACTTCACAAACAGAAGAATTTTAAAATTGCACATTGCCGCAGCTATATTACTTCATTGGTGGGCGAGTTTCTGAAAAAGAAATACGGCATCAAATTCATTTTTGATATGCGCGCCTTCTTTGCCGATGAACGCGTAGATGGCGGTTTATGGAACAGAAGCAACCCGCTTTACAACCGCGTTTACTTATATTTCAAAAAGAAAGAACAGGATTTTCTGGAGCATGCAGATCACACTATAAGTCTAACCGAAGCTGGAAAAGAAATCATCCACTCCTGGAAACACCTGAAAAATCAACCTGTGCCGGTGGAAGTAATTCCCTGCTGTGCAGACTTGGAACATTTTTCAAGAGCTAATATTCAGCAAAACGAATTATCAAAATACAGAACAGAACTGGGAATTTCAGAAAATGATTTTGTAGTTTCTTATCTCGGTTCAGTTGGCACATGGTATCTTCCCGATGAAATGTTGAGTTTCTTTAAACGATTGCTACTGCAAAAAACCGAAGCGAAATTTTTATTCATTACTGGCGACAATCCTTCTGAAATACTTGACAGAGTTGAAAAGCTAAACATTGCCAAAGACAGATTTATTATCCGCAAGGCATTGCGCAAAGAAGTTCCCTATTTCATTTTGCTCAGTAAGTTCTCTTTGTTTTTTATCCAGCCATTATTTTCTAAAAAGGGATCCTCTCCTACCAAACATGGCGAAATCCTGGGCATGGGTATTCCTGTTATCTGCAACTCGGGTGTGGGTGATGTTGACCGCATTGTGCGTGATACTCAATCCGGATTGCTGGTTGATAAATTTGAAGACATTGAATACGACAAGGTAATTTCACAACTTGATTCACTCTTGCAAACTCCACCCGAAAAATTGCGCGCTGCCTCAGAAAAATATTACTCGCTGGAAGAAGGAGTGAGAAGGTATTCTGAAGTTTACCAAAAATTAGTACCGTCACCCTGAACTTGTTTCAGGGTCTTATATTAGATGCTGAAACAAGTTCAGCATGAAGAAAGAAGTTATTCATTATGATACTTCTCATTCCTCAAAATCGTAAACGCTCTGTAAAGCTGTTCCGCAAAAATTAAACGAATCAGTTGATGCGAGAATGTCATTTTAGAAAGTGATAATTTTGAGTTGGCGCGTTCATACATTTTCTCCGAAAAACCAAACGCACCTCCAACTACAAACACTAAGTTTTTAACTCCGCTATTCATGCGTTTTTGGAGAAAAGCAGAAAATTCCACGGAAGTATATTCTGCACCTTTCTCGTCTAACAAAACCACAAAATCCGAAGGTAGCAACTTCGCTGCAATGCTCTCTGCTTCCTTGATTTTTAGTTCGCCTGGTTCAAGCTTTCCTGAGTTTTTATGAGCTGGAATAACAATAAATTCAAAATCAGTATAATGCTTTAAACGGGATGCAAATTCATTAAAGCCCTGCTCCACAAATTTCATATTAGTTGGTCCGTTAACCAGTAACTTTACCTTCATGCCTGTTGCATTTTGAACAAATATAAAATAACTACATTTGCCTTTGTCTGTATAAAATCCATTTGGCTTGGTTTTTGAAACAGCAACAAAACAAAGTATTAAAATGAAAAAAGTTATTGTTTTAACTTCGTTATTCCTGACAACAACAATTTATGCCATGGTTTTCCCTGGTGTATCTGAAAATATTGCAGCTGCCTTAAAACTGGGCAATTCAAAGGAACTTGCTAAATATTTTTCACCGAATGTTGAATTAGTGATTGGAGAAAAATCGGGCACCTTCAGCAAAGCTCAGGCTGAGATGATGGTGAAGGATTTCTTTGCCAAAAACCCGGTGAAAGATTACAAGGTAATGCACCAGGGAAATTCGCAAGATAACTCGCTTTACACTATTGGCGACCTGACCACAGCAACCAAATCCTACAGAACATATTATCTTCTGCGCAAAAATGGTGACAGTTATTTAATTCACCAGATACGTTTTGAAGATCAGGACGAATAAATCCCTTTCCCGGAAATGAATATTGACCAGGTTATCGCCTCTGCTTTTGCTGAAGATATAGGAGATGGCGACCACACTTCTTTAGCCTGCATTGAGGAGAACAAAACAGGAAAAGCAAAACTTTTAGTAAAAGAAAAAGGAATAATTGCGGGTGTTGAACTGGCAAAGCAAATTTTTGATTTCGCTGATAAAAATCTTGATGTTCAGATTTTCATAAATGATGGCTCTGAAATAAAACCCGGAGACATCGTATTGGAAGTTTCAGGATCTGAACTTTCTATTCTCCGCAGCGAGCGGCTGGTTTTGAATTTCATGCAACGAATGAGCGGAATTGCAACTGCAACATACAATCTGAACCAACTCATCAAACATACTAAAGCAAAACTTTTAGACACTCGAAAAACAACTCCCCTCTTGCGCGAAGTGGAAAAAATGGCGGTGAAAATCGGTGGCGGTGAAAATCATCGCTTTGGTTTATACGACATGATTTTGCTCAAAGACAACCACATTGATTTTTGCGGTGGAATAACCAAAGCCATTGAAAAAACGCAACGCTATTTGAAAGAAAAAAATCTAAACTTGAAAATTGAAGTAGAAACCCGCAACCTTGATGATGTAAACGAAGCAATAGCTGTGGGAGGCATAAACCGCATCATGCTCGATAACTTTACGCCCGCTAAACTAAAAGAAGCTGTGGAAGTGATTAATGGCAAATTTGAAACAGAAGCATCTGGAGGAATTAATGAAACTAACATTCGCGCCTATGCCGAAACAGGTGTTGATTTTATTTCTGTTGGTGCATTAACGCATCATATAAAAAGTCTGGACCTTAGTTTAAAAGCAGTAACGCTAAAAGTGGGTTAATTTGCAGCTATGATAAAAAAGCTGAAAGAAAAATTTCTGAACTGGCTGCCGGTAGTAACGTTTCTAAACCTTACTAAAAAAATTATTCTGCCCGGTTTTGATGGAATTCCTGTTTATAATGCAGCAGATTTTTTCATCCGTGGCTTACAGAAAGGTGCTTTGCAAACTCGCGCATCAGCGCTTTCGTTCGATTTCTTTCTTGCCATTTTTCCCGCAGTTATTTTCATTTTCACTCTCATCGCCTATATTCCCATCGAGGGTTTTCAAGACCAACTCCTCATCATCTTCAGCGACCTTATGCCCAAAGATGCTTACGAAGCAACACGCTCTACACTTGAAGATATCATTAAACAACAACGCTCAGGGCTTCTATCTATTGGTTTTATTGTAGCACTTTACTTTTCTACCAACGCTGTTCACGCCATGATGGATGCATTTAACAAAACATATCACACCGTTGAAACCCGACCTCCTTTTATCCAACGCCTCTATTCAATTTTTATTACACTAATACTTTCTGTACTCACCTTCACTGCAATTCTGCTCATTATTTTCGGGCAAAAAACAATTAATTTTTTTGCAGAAAGAGGTTTCATAAAAGAAACTTTTACATTTTACATTTTAACTGGCGGGCAATGGATAGTTATTATTGCTTTAATCTTTTTTGCTATTTCTGTTCTCTACTACTTTGGCCCTTCGCGTAAAACACGTTACCGCTTTTTTTCTGTTGGTTCAACGGTAGCAACAATTCTTACTATTATAGCTTCCCTTGGTTTTTCATTTTTTATTGACAATTTCAGCCAATACAATAAACTCTATGGCTCAATTGGTGCACTTATTATTATCCTTCTTTGGATTCAATTCAACTCCATGATTTTGCTGATTGGTTTTGAACTAAATGCCAGTATTAAAAATGCCAGACACGAAGAGGGAGAATAAGGCTAAATACAATTTTTTATATTGCACCTCACTAATTAATCTTCATGTCAAAACTTTTATTTAAATTTCTTCTTGTTTATTTTCTTATTCATTTTGCAGGTGAGACTTTAGCCCAGAAATACGACCCCCTCAATAAACCCAACACCTACCGCAATAAAGACAATCCAAACTACTGGAAAAATAAAATGCCGTTTCCAGGATATTGGCAACAGGATGTGTATTACAACATCAAAGCTGAGTTGGATGAGAAGTCACATGTTATCGATGGTTTTGAAGAACTAACTTATTGGAACAACTCGCCCGACACGCTTTCTTATGTATTCTTTCACCTTTACCAAAATGCGTTTGTAAAAGGCTCTTACAACGAAAATGTAAATCTTAATAATGGTGCAAAATCCACCTTTGGAGTTTATGAAAGCATGGGGTTGGGAAATTTAGTAGAACTGATTGAAGTCGGTGGAAAAGAACTCAAAACAGAATTGGATAACACAATACTAAAAGTTTATCTGATTGAACCACTTAAACCCGGACAAAACATCACTTTCAACATCAAATTCAAAACATTTTTTGATTCCGGAAGTCTGAGGCGGAGAATGAAAATTTTTAATGCTTACGGCTACAAACATTTTGATGGTGTGCATTGGTATCCTCGCATTTCTGTTTATGATCGGAAATTTGGTTGGGACACCGACCAACATTTGGGAAAAGAATTTTACGGTGATTTCGGTGGCTTTGATGTGGAACTCACTTTTGCGAATAACTACGTTGTTGAGGCAACCGGAAATTTGCTCAACCGTGATGAAGTCCTGCCTGCTGAACTTCGTAAAAAATTAGACATTGCTAACTTCAAAGACAAGCCTTGGGACGAGAAACCCTCTGTAATAATACCCTTTGACAGCACCCTGAAAAAAACATGGAAATACCATGCAGAAAACGTGCACGACTTTGCCTTTACTGCCGACCCTACTTACCGCATCGGAGAATATGAATGGAATGGAATAACCTGCGTTGCAGTTGTTCAGGAGCCTCATGCATCGCGTTGGCAAACCGCAGCCGAATATGCGGCAAAGTGTATTCAGATTTATTC
>SXHM01000261.1 GCA_005773695.1 Bacteroidota bacterium | reverse complement strand
TTAAAAGAAATCTGAATTATCATAATCAGTTTATGCAGACGTGGGCAGCATAAACTGATTATGATAATTCAGATTTCTTTTAACAATAATATCATAATTTTTAAGCTGTGCTTTTTTTATCAAGTCATCTTGGGCATCACCTGTACCCACGCCTGATAGCGGATGCTCACGAATAACTTCAACACCTGTTTGCCAGACAGCCAGACGCAGGTAGGAAGAGTAACTTTCTGCATTTTTATTATTTAAAAATTGATTCAACTCAATTTGTGTGGTTTTAAAACGTTGACGTGTAGCAGGAATAAAATAAAGAGAAACAACAGCTGTTATCAGCAATAAAAAAAGAATGAGTATTCCTTTCACCCTTTTTCCATTAGTAAATAAATATAAAATTGCACCGCAAGTGATTACAGCAAAATAAGAAATAATCTGAGCACGTGCAGAAAGCAAAAAAACAACAACAGTTAAAAACAGAAATGCAAAAATGTAAAGTATTCTTATACTGTTTTTTTCTTTTTTAAAGAATAAATACAACGCCACAAAAGCAGCAAATACAAGATACATGGCATAATGACCTACATGAAAAAACCATGAAAGTTTATAATAGTAGAAATAGTTTTCGTCTGTTGTGTTAGTAAGGTATGCTGCTCTTATAACACATACCACTGCAGAAACAAAAGCTGCAATTAAAAAGGTTTTTAGTATAAAATCTTTTTTAACTTTCAGAGATGAAGAAGAAATAACCAAAGGAAAAAGCAACAAAGGTATTTTGAGTAACAGGTCGGTTTGTGCATAAGCAGTGTTTGAAGAATAGAAATATCCGCAGCAATAAAACAAATACAGCGCTGCACAAATCACTGCATTTCCATTTGAAAAAAACAATTGAACTTTATTTTTCAAATTACCTGAAAATAGCCACACTGCAACCATGAGTACAATGCCCGGCCAAACGGGAACTTGTTGCTTTTGAAAAGGCATTACTGCCGCTGTGTAAAGCAGTGAGATCAGCAGCAATGTTTCAGTTGTATTACCGAAAAGTTTTCGGACTTGCTGCAAGATGTTATTTTTTATTTGCTTTTTGCCGGTCCTGTAAGCAGTGCCGTATATCTTGCTTTATCTGCCAATACACTGAGTGCTTCCTTAATATCAGGGTCGTTATCTAATAATGACTCCACACGACCTTTCTGGTAATAGTAGCGCGAAACAATTTCTGATTTCAGCAATTCTTTTATTTCTTCTTTAAAGGTAACAAGGTCTTCCGTTTTATTGTGACTCAGTTTTGCTTTAAGCGCTTCGTATTCCTTTTCTACTTCTTTAAAATACTTTTCCTTTTCAGCAGTTTCTTTGAATGCTTTTACCACATCTTCACTCTTGGTTGAGTATTCGTAATCTTTATCGGAAATAAACGCGATGAACTGATTCATAATTTCATCCGTAATCTGAAATTCTTTTACTGCAGCAATTGTTGGATTCTCGCGTTTGAACTTTGTTGCAAAATCAAAGATGAGACTCTTGTTGCTCAATGCTCTTACAATCTGTGAATAGGAAGGAACCTCTAAAACTATATCGGGCAACACACCACCGCCATCAAAAACAGGACGACCGCTTTTAGTTCCAAACTGTTTCATCAGCGAGTCGGGAACTTTGCCAACGCTACCATCTTCATTGCGATGCGTATAATCAAGTGCCTGAATGCATCTGCCGCTGGGGATATAATATTTTGCAGTGGTAACTTTCAGTTGTGTGTTGTAAGAAAGCGGGCGTGTGGTTTGCACCAAACCTTTCCCATAAGAACGTTGTCCAATGATTACTCCGCGATCAAGATCCTGAATAGTTCCCGAAACTATTTCGGATGCTGATGCCGAACCGCTGTTTACCAAAACAACCAAAGGAATTTCAATATCCAATGCCTGGTTGGCGGCTTTGTAAGTTTTTTCCCACTCCTTTACTTTTCCTTTTGTACTAACTACCAGTTGTCCTTTTTCAACAAACAGATTACTGAGGCTTACTGCTTCATTCAGCAATCCGCCAGGGTTGCCGCGCAAGTCTAATACAAGCGCTTTCATTCCTTTTTTCTCTTTCAGTTCTTTAAAAGCTGCTTCTACTTCATCGGTACATTTGTCGGTGAACTGGTTCAGTTTGATGTAACCCACTTCATTAGTCAACATATCGTAGTGCGGAACAGATTTTACTTTTATCTCTTCGCGCATGATTGTTTTTTCAATCGGTTTGTCAACACCATCGCGTTTTACAACTAGCTTCACTTCGGTGTTGGGCTGACCTTTTAAAATCTTGCTTATATCTTCAGTGGTTTTCCCTTCGGTTGATTTTCCATCTACCTGAATAATTTCATCACCTGCCTGCAATCCTGCTTTTTGTGCAGGCGAGTCTTCATACGGTTCGGCAATCAAAATCTTTTTTTCTTTTGTGCGGATGAGTGCGCCTATGCCTCCGTATTGTCCTGTTTGCATGAAACGGAAGTCTTCAATGTCTGATTCGGGAATGTAATTGGTGTAAGGGTCCAGCGATTCCAACATACCTTCAATACCTGTTTTCATCAAGTCGCCCGGCTTGGTTTCGTCAACGTAATAGAGGTTGAGTTCTTTGAACAGTGTTACAAAAATGTCGAGGTTCTTGGTTATCTCAAAGTAGTTGTCAACATAGGATGAGTTGAGCAATGCAATACCCGAAAAGGTGATGGCAAGAATAAGTCCTTTTGTTCTGAGTGATAAATCTTTTAGTCTTTTCATCTTTAAATAATTTAAGGAACAGGATCATATCCATGTCCGCCCCAGGGGTTGCAGGATACAACGCGTTTAATTGTTAACCACAATCCTTTGAAAGGACCGTGTTTTTGAATGGCCTCAACACCGTATTGTGAACAGGTTGGTGTATAACGGCAGGCAGCACCCAACAAGGGTGAAACAGCTGCTTTGTAAAAGCTAATAAGAAGGATAAAAAATTTACTGAGCAGTTGCCTCATTCTGTTTACTTAAACGTTGTAAAATTAGAATTATTTTATCCTCAGTTAATTTATATTCGGGTAACTCTGCACCTACATAAATAAGCATGATGGCCAGTTTTTTATTCTGTTCATTCAGCGCAGTGTAGAGCGTGTGTTTGTTTTTGCGGTAAGCTTCGCGCATCAGGCGTTTGATGCGGTTACGGTCAACAGCTCGAGGAAATCTTTTTTTCGGTGCAGTCATCATTACCTGTGCCGGGTAATTTGATTCTATTGAAGTATTAAGCACAATTACTTTAAACGGATGCACCAGAAATGAGGTGCCATCTTTTGCAACCTGCTCAATAAGCTTGCGGCTGCTAAGTCGTTCGTCTTTAGTAAATGTTTGGCTTTCCATTGAACAAAGATAAACGGAATGCGGGAGGATTGGTTGTTAAAAAATGTTAGTCTTTGAAACGTTACCCTGAGCTTGTTTCAGGGTTTTGCTGTTATGAGTATTTAGAGATGCTGAAACAAGTTCAGTGGGGCGATGTGGCTACTTTATCTTCTTCTCCCACACCTTAGCACCAAAAACAGTAAAGCCGTAAAACGGTCTTTCTTTTGGAATTTCTTCAACTGTTTTTTCGGGTTTCTTTGTTTGCTCTTCGGGTTGAGGGGGCGCAGCAACAAAGCGATAAATGTATTCGGTATTTTGTTGTTCTTTTTTAAGAAGTCCTTTTAATTCAGTTGCGCTAAAGGTGATACTGTCTTTTTTTGTAAAACCATTTTCAGTGAGTGTTTTTTCCAAAGCTGTTTCGTTTTTTGCCGACCAGAAAAAGCCGCTGCAATAATCAGCGGCATCAAATTCAAGGGTGCAAAAAACACTGTCTGTAAAGGCATAGATGCTTTTATCTTTTTTGTAGTTATCTAATTTTGCTTTGCCCATAAGGGTTTGGGCGGTGTTGCGCCTCATGCCTAATTCAAGCTGCGTTGGTTGTGCAAAGGCGGTGAGGGTAAAGAGAGAAAAACAGATTGCCGATAAAATTTTCATCAGGGCTAAAGTACAGAAAAAACCACCCCCCAACCCTCTCCATGAAAGAAGAAGGGGAGTTTGCATCACAATGGTTCACGGAGGTTTCTTATATTTACATACTTATTACCCAACCGGTCGGTACAGGAGGCTGTTTGAAATTTAAACAAATATGAAACAGCTGTTAATTCTTCTGTTGCTGAGTTGCGAAT
>SXHM01000260.1 GCA_005773695.1 Bacteroidota bacterium | reverse complement strand
GAAAATACGTTTAGGGTTTAGTAACTAAATATTCTCACCCACCCACTCCTTACAATACCCCTTAATCAAATCGCGCACTCTGCGGAACTCGTTCATCACCTCTTCCTCTGTGCCATTGGCCTTTGCCGGGTCAGGAAAATTATGGTGAAATTTTTTAGCCGTTGAAGGAAAGTATGGGCAACGCTCGTTGGCATTATCGCAAACGGTAATTACAAAGTCAAAGTCAAGGTGGGTATATTCGTCTACATTGTTACTGGTGTGGTGACTGATGTCAATGCCGTCTTCTTTCATAACGGCAATGGCTTTAGGGTTTAGGCCATGCGTTTCAATACCTGCACTATATACCTGCGTTTTATTGCCTGCATAAAGGCTCAGGTAGCCTTCTGCCAGTTGGCTGCGGCAACTATTCCCGGTGCAGAGGATGAGGATTTTTTTCATGGTATTAGCAGCATCTACCGCCCGGAGTGCAGCAGCCTTGTGAAGTTTCTAATTCGGCTAATGCCAGTTTTTGTTTTTCAACAGGCACTCCACAGTTGTCTTTGGCAAGGCAATCGGTTTGTTTGCTTGTCAATACAAAGTTACCGTTACTGAACTCCAGTCCGTATTTGCCCAAGGTAGTTCCCTGATATTCCATTTCAAGTTCAAGATCTTCGGCACCAAACTGTTTTTCGTAAATATCAATAATCTTGAGCAGCTTTTGCGGCTCCAGGCGATGAGCTACATCAGAAGCAACCCAAAGCTGAAAGCTCACCGTTTTTTCCTGACGCATAGTACCACCGCAATCAATAAAATGTTTGGTCACCAGTCCAGCCTCGGTGATATGAAAATGTTTGGGAACCAAAGTTCCGTTGGGTTCAACAAAGTTGATTTCGTTTTCCGTGTTCAGGTAGTTTTTAAAAGTGGATAGTTTCATATGATTAGTTATTAGAGGTTAGAAATTAAAGATTAGCAATAGGTTTTCTTCTTATTAATGCGTTCAAAGAGTGTTTCAAAAATTTTACGGTTCTTCTCCCACACTTTTTCGTCAATACAATAGCAAATGGCATTGCCTTCAATGTTTCCGCTGATGATGCCAGCGGTTTTCAGTTCTTTCAAATGTTGCGACACGGTGGGTTGTGCCAACGGAAGTTCGTTTACAATATCACCGCAAATGCAGGCATCCACTTTAAGCAGATATTCTAGAATAGCAACTCTGGCAGGGTGTGCCAACGCTTTGGCAATAGAAGCAATATCGTTTTGCTTTTGTGTAAAATGGTCAGATTTTGTAGCACCCATTATTTATATTCTTTATTTTAATATTGCAATATTACGATAAATATTTTAACAAGCAAAATTATTTTGAAATTTTTTTAATAATGCACATATTTAAGGGTAATAACGAGATACTAAAACAAACTCAGCACATCGGAATAAAAACTAAACTATAGCCTCGTTAATAGGAAAACGTCCGAAACGGTAAAGTGCCTCAAAGTGCGATTTCAGGGCAGCAGCAAATGTGTAGTTCACATTGTAAGGAACACCAAACTCCTTAGCCGTTTTTTCCACAATACCAGAAATAGCAGGGTAATGCACATGACAAATTTTTGGAAACAGATGATGCTCCACCTGATAATTCAGTCCGCCAACATACCATGATATCAGTTTGTTTCCGGGAGAAAAGTCAATGGTAGTTTCCATCTGATGAATAGCCCAATCGTTATGAATATTTCCGTCTTTATCGGGCAGCGGGTGTGTAGTACCTTCCAGCGTGTGTGCCAGTTGAAAAACAACAGTAAGTACAATGCCTGCGACAAAGTGCATCAGCGTAAACCCAAGCACCACTTGATAAAAAGGAATACCGAAAAATAAAGCAGGTACAGCCAATACAATAAATAAGTAAACCACTTTCAGTACAATCATTTTCAAAAGAACAATGCGGTTTTCTTCTTTTGTAGTAGTAGTAACGCCATTCTTAGTGTAGCGCAAAAACTGAACGATATCTTTTGCAAACACCCAGTAAAGTGTCATCAAACCGTAAAAGAATATAGCATACAACCACTGAATTTTGTGAAAGAATTTAACCTTGGTGTGAGGTGAAAATTTCAGCACCAGACGGTCGGCAATATCATCATCCATTTGAACAATGTTTGTGTAAGTATGGTGCAAAACATTGTGTTGTAATTTCCAATTAAAAACCGAGCCGCCCAAAAGATTCAGCATGTGCCCCATTACATAATTCACTGTTGGATTTTTAGAATACGAACCATGGTTTGCATCGTGCATCACGCTCATTCCTATGCCCGCAATTGACATTCCCATAATAAACCACAGCAAAAGGCTAACACCAAACGATGGTAAAAAAGTAAGTAATAAAACAAATGGTAAAATATAGCCTGTAAGCAACACCACCGACTTAATGATCATCGTAGCATTGGCGTTTTTTGAAATTCCGTTATCGGTAAAATAGGCATCAAAACGTTTGCGAAGTGTGGAGTAGAATTGATTTCCTTCTATACCTGTAAATTTGATTTGAGTTTGTAATTCTGGGTGAAGCACTTTATATATTTTAATAACGGTCGCAAAGATACAACAATTTATCGGTTTGGGCAGAAGGTAAATACCTTCACCTAAAATACTACT
>SXHM01000259.1 GCA_005773695.1 Bacteroidota bacterium | reverse complement strand
GCCGACAAGGTTTACCGCCAGGCGGTAACAGCTGCGGGCACCGGTTGCATGGCTGCGCTGGATGCAGAAAGGTATTTGGCAGAGAAGGGTATACACTAGTTCTTAGTTTGCGAATAGTTTACTAACCTCACCCCCTTATAATAGTAGCCAAGAATTTTCTTGTAGCTATACCCTTTGCGCGCCATTTCAATGGCACCCTGTTGGCAAAGTCCAACACCATGTCCCGAGCCTCGCCCGGTAAAAATGATGTTATCGGCATCCTGTTCAATATGAAAAAAGGTAGAGCTTAGTTTAAAGTCTTTCCGCACTTGCGTGAGTGGTATTTTAGTGCCGAATAATTCAAAATCGCTTTTGCGATCGGGTTGGTAAAAGCAGTAGAGTGAGTCTGCGGGTTTAATATATTCTTTGTATTGTTTTACAAGGTATTTTTCCCAGTCGTGAAGCGAAATAACTTTTTCCCAGTTGGCATTTCGTGAGCTGATGCAGAAGGTATCAACCACCGGTTTCAGGTAACTCTTTTCTGTTTTCCAAACATTCTCTGAATAATCGGTTTGTCCGCCACAGTTGCTGTGGTATGCAGCAAAAATCGGTTTGTTGGTTGAGTCTACCAACACAATTCCACTGGTGGCAGCAACGGCTAATTTTATTTCAGGCTTGCGGTTGTTTCTTCCTTTAAAAACCTGACAATGCTCTTTGTCGCATAAATCATAGCCCTCTGCTTTGTGCTTGCCTCTGCTCTCAATAGCAAAGGTTCGGCACATAATTGCCTGTATCTTGTAATACTCGTCAGAGACGGAATATCCGCTTTCGGCTTCCACCACTCCGGCAACATAATTATCTAAGTCAACATGGTTAATAATCGTAAGCGAATTTTTTCCGGGATTAATAAAAAGATCGTTGTCTAAATGGGTTTCTGTTTTTCCATCAGTTGGTTTTATCTTCAATGAGGCATGTTGAGAGAGTGCCATGAGCTGCACCCTTTTAAATGTGCCAAAAGTTTTAGCAATGGTTTTTACTTCCACCGAATCATTCATAAGCGTAAGCGATAGTGCATCGTTGCGTTTAATCATCAAAAGCATACTGTCGCCCGCAAACACACTGTAAACATCTGATACAGGTGCAACAAGCAGCCGCGTGATTTTTTTGCCGCTTAAAAGCCCAACATCAATCCGTTCTGATTGCGCAAAGCAATAGGGCGTGGTGATTAATAATAAAAAGAGCAGAAGAGTTACTCTTCTGCTCTTTTTTATAACGATTGCGTCAGTCATTTATTAACGCAACATTCTTCTCAGAATTTTCCCTACAGGAGTTTTTGGTAATTCATTTCTGAACTCAATAAACTTTGGAAGTTTATAGCCTGTAAGATTTTTCTTGCAATGCTCCATCAGCTCGGCTTCGGTTAGTGATTGATCTTTTTTAACCACAAAAATTTTCACTACCTCACCTGATTTTTCATCAGGAACACCCACTGCCGCAACCTCCATTACTTTGTCGTACATGGCAACAACTTCTTCCACCTCGTTGGGGAATACATTGAACCCTGAAACCAAAATCATATCTTTTTTGCGGTCAACTATTTTGAAGAAACCGTCTTCGCTTACTATGGCAATATCACCGGTTTTTAGCCAACCGTCAGGTGTAAGCACTTTAGCAGTTTCTTCAGGTTTGTTATAATAGCCCTGCATTACCTGAGGGCCTTTAATCCAGATTTCGCCAGATTCGCCTTGTTTTACTTCATTGCCATTATCATCAACCAATTTCATATCCGTTGATGATACCGGAATACCAATAGTTCCAATACGGTCACTCCCGTTCAGAAGATTGCAGCTTGCAACGGGAGAACTCTCTGTCAGTCCGTATCCTTCTACCAACGATTTTCCGGTAAGTTGTTTCCATTTTTCGGCAACAGGCTTTTGGATAGCTGTTGCGCCACCTACAATTCCTTTTGTGTGGCTGAAATCAATTTTTCCGAAATTAGGATCAGCCATCAACGCATTAAACAAGGTGTTTACTCCTGTTAAGAAGGTGAACTTATGTTTTTGAAGTTCTTTTACAAATCCGGGAATATCACGCGGGTTGGTAACCAAAACATTTTTGCCGCCCATGCTCATAAAAGCAAGGCAGTTTACAGTTAGCGAAAAAATATGATAAAGCGGAAGTGGCGTGATAATAATCTCTTTGCCATCTTCAAGGTGAGCTCGCATCATGCCTCGGATTTGCTCCATGTTGGCAATGATGTTGCGGTGGGTAAGCACAGCTCCTTTTGAAACTCCTGTAGTTCCTCCTGTATATTGCAAAAAGGCGGTATCGGTATTTTTGGATGAAACAGGTGTGAATTTCAATCCTGCATCTTTAACCACTTCGCGGAAACTGATTGCCTGCGGAAGGTTGTAAGCAGGAACCATTTTCTTTACATTCTTCACTACAAAGTTTACAATAAGCCTTTTCAGTCCTGGAAATAAATCAGGAATTTCGGTAACAATCACCGTTTTAATGTTGGTTTTGGCAACAATTTCTTCCAGGCTTTTCGCAAAGTTGGCAACAATAACAATTGCTTTAGCTCCAGAATCTTTGAATTGGTATTCCATTTCACGGGCGGTATAAAGCGGGTTAGTGTTTACAACCACTAATCCGGCAAGCATGGAACCGTAAATTGCAACAGGATATGATAATATATTGGGCATTTGCAGCGCAATTTTATCGCCTGGTTTCAGGTCAGTTTTGTTTTGCAGGTATGCAGCAAAATTATGAGCCATGCGGTCAAGGTCACTATAGGTAACTCCAACGCCCATATTTTCAAATGCTACTTTGTCGCCAAATTTTTTGCAGCTTT
>SXHM01000258.1 GCA_005773695.1 Bacteroidota bacterium | reverse complement strand
TATTTCTTTACAGGAATTTTTGGGGCAGGCAAATACACCAGCATATTTTTCACAGGCTTTTCGCTCTTTCTTAGTTGGTTTTACTTCAGTTCAGGAACTATAATCCTGTTGTTAGTACTGTCTGGGTTATTCTTTTCAGTTGCATCTATTGCATTTGCTCCTGTTGCTATGAAATTTAACTATTCAATTCGGTTACTAAAAACTAAAGAAGGACGCATAGCGCTTTTTGTAAATACTGTATTATTTCCGTTTATTTCGGGGATAGCAATTGTTGAATTGGCAACCTTTCCGCTTGACCTTGCTTATACATTTATTCTTTTATGCAGTATTTCAATTCTCTTGATAGTGCTGTTTTTAGCAATGATGAGAATCAAAAAAAGTTCTGCAGCAATTTCTCAGAACGGAGGAATAAGATATGTGACGCCTCTATTCCTTTTGACAGCAATTACTATTTTAGCATTAACAGTAAGATACGGACTAACTAACTTAATTTCTTTTTAAGTATAACTTCCGTTTCTGAAAACACCGGAAAATAAAAAGATAAGTTAAAACGGTGCAAGCACCAATCCAAAGTTGAAAGGAGTAACCCAAGGACCTTTACCATTTTCAAAAACGTTTGAAAGGGAGTAATAGCCATAAAGCGAAATCTGTCCGTAACCGAAACGGAAGGTTGGGCCATAGCTAAGGAGGTTAAGATTATCAACGGGGTATGATTTTGTTTTCACCCTGCTGTCCTCATATTTACTGTGGCTTTGGACTAATAAACCAAGTTTAAAGCCCGCTGCTACATTCCACCTGCGATAGGCTTTATCTGGCTTTGAGCGGAAACGTAACTCAAAGGGAATGGTAAGGTAGCTCATTGAGACTTTGTTGCGTTTAATATCACTGTAAATCGAGTCGGCATAGGGAACAAGTGAGGTATTTCCTGTTAACGAATCTTTCATAAACTGTGCGTTTGTAGAAATGTTTTGTGCCGAGAAACCCAGACCAAGAGCAAGGCTGATTGGGCTGGTTCCAAGTGGTTTGTCATACATTACAGCTGCATCAAAGCTGCGGCTACCGGCAAATTTTATAGTAACACCTGCAGGTGTGTTAAGCCAATTAGCAAAGCCACCGCCAATTAAAATGCGGTCTTTAGATGCTGCCGGTTTTTTCTTTGTTACTGTGCTGTCGGTCGGTGTTGCAACGGCTGATAATGCAAAAATAAAGGAGGCGGCTAGTATTGTGAGTTTCTTCATATTCTGTTTTTTTTGAGCGAGCAAAGATAGGTTTTTTAGTTTGCCTGCATTCTTCGTAATGCTGAACTTATTTCAGCATCTTTTTATCAGACCCCGATTCAAGTTCAGTCTGAAGGTGCAACTATTTTACCTCCCATTCCACTTCCACATCCCAGTTGCTGCGTACACTTACTTTTTGCGGATAAAGAATAATTTTTTCGGCCTGCTTTTTTTGCAAATAATTGCCGGTATCCCACTTTCCGTTGTTGTTTTCATCTGCCACTAAACGCAGTCCGTAGCTTTTGGGATCTAAGCCTTCCACCGTAACTTTATCGTTGCCTTTAATTGGTTTTTCAAAAACAATATTGTTCTTGTCATCAGTCAATTGCAATAGATAGTTACCTGTCTTGGCTTTTACTGTAAACTGAACATTGCCGAAATATGCTTTTGTCTGTGTTGAAAAATTGATTTTTATACTGTCGTTTTTCAGATCAAAAATATCGGTAACCCTTGAGGGAGGGATAAGGAACTCATACTTTTTCTCTTCTTTCCATTTGTAAACAATGCGGTATTTACGTAGAGCAGGATCTTTGGAATCAAGAATAAAAGAAACGGGAACACTGTCTTCCTTCAGAATAAAATTCTCCAGCACATAATCTTTAACCGGATGATTGAATGTGATGTAAAAATCTTTGGAAGCATTGTGAGTTGAAGCCGTTTTTGCCTGTTCTATCAATAGCTTAAACGGTATTGTTTTTTTTGCGCTTTTTGCTGAACTGCCTTGCGCTTCAATTTTATCACTTCGCTTTTTCATTGCAAGTTCAATGGTGTCGAGAACAGTTCCGTTGTCTGTAATTTCAAGTTTCAGACTATCCATTTCCACATCGCTTAGCCAGAGAATAACAGTGTCACCTGTTACGCTTTGTTCCTGAATATTCCATTCTTTCTTGAAGGAGGTGTTGAGTGTATTCAACCCTAATTTCTCTGGCTTTTTATTGAAAACAAAAACCAGCTTACCATAATGTTCACTGTATGCTTTCTTGAAATACTGTTTGTTCTTTTCTTCTTTGAAAATAAAAAGAGGTAGTGTTTTTTCACCGGACTTTTTCATTCCTTTTTCTATGGGTACAGAATCTTGTTTTGGTGCAGAACCCGAATCGGGTTTAAGTGTATCTGCTTTGTTCTGTTTTACCTTTTCAATGTAATAAGGCGATACCAGAGTATCAACAAAACCAATCTTTTCTTTTTCAAAATCATCGTAAAGAAAACTTGAGTTTTCATCTTTTAGTGCCACAACTTTAAATTTTCCGGACTTCAGGTTATTCATAGAAAAATTTCCTGAACCGTCTGTCTTTGAATAATAATAAGGCAGTTTAAGAAATGGAATAGAATCGGAATTGTCTTCGTAAAGTAACACCAAAACTTCTTTTTCGTTCTCAAGTGTTAAAGCATTTCTTACCGTCCCCCGCAATGAAAGCGAGTCAATAAAACTCCCCGTAGAAAAAACATAGGTAAAACCTTCCATTGGATTGTTTTCGTTGATATCGCGAATTGCACTTCCGAAATTCATGGTGTAAGTGGTGTTGGGTAACAACACTTCATTGAATTTTACAACCACATTTTTGCCTTTGACTACAAACTCAGGCAAAGATTTCAGCGGAGGAGAAACAATCAATTGAGAACTTATATCATTCAAATGAACAAACTCATCAAACGATATAATAATTTACTTTGAATTAAAATTTAAACTCTGGTTATCCGGTACAAGTTCCAGAATTTTAGGAGGGGTTGTGTCTTTATCGCCACCTGATGGTGTAACGATGTTGGCACAGCCGGATATGAGCAGCAAATAACTAACATGACTTATATAACAGAACTTTTTCACCACTCTCGTAAATCAAAGAGGCTTGTCGTGCTCAAGCGCGACAAGCCTCTTTTGTATCATTTAAAACTACGTTTAGTTCTTCACTACTCTGCGAACAATAGTCTGTTCACCTGTTCTGATAGTAAAGATGTAAACACCCTGTGCCAAATGATTCAGGTTATAATCTCTGCGAAGGTTTTGAGTATTCTTAACATCTTCAACATTAATTACAGGCTGACCAAGTATGTTGGTCAACTCTAAACGCATATCTACAGGAAGTTCAAAACCTATATTCATGGTAAATACTCCGTTTGTTGGGTTAGGGAAAATATTAAGGTTGTAGTTCAACTCATTTTCTTCAATACCAACGCAAACGCAGGTATGTTCTATTACAGAAGACTGACCAACACAACCCCACTGATCTGTAACCTGAACATAGTAATTGCCACTCTGAGTAGCAGAATAGGTCTGGAAATTACCATTAGTCAAAATAGAGTCTCCGTTTAAGAACCACTGGTAAGAAATAAATCCACCGGAACTTTGAAATTCATCTTGAATAACAGTAACAATAGGCATTGGATCATGAACTGTTACAACCACTCCCTGGCCTTGCAGAATTTCGTCTGCACAACCATTTGGATCTTCCGCAGATACTCCAATGTTTCCATTTTGAAATACATCAATACATGAAACATTAGAAGAACCTGTGCTCCATGTAATGGTAGCCCAATTTCCAACAACGCAAAGCGTAACGGTATCACCCATACAAATTTCAGTAGCTGCATTTGAAGGTGAAGTAACAATTTCAAGAATTGGAGGGTGATTAATAACTGCTCCAATCTCTCCTGTTCCTATACAACCATTTACATCTGTTACATCAACTGAAACGTTTGCTGAGTTATAAATTAAGACTGTTGAGTCATCCAATAAAACCAGATCTGAAGGGAACCAATCATAGTTTACATAACCTCCAGGAGCAACAATAATTGCCGAGTCGCAAACTGCAAAATCTGCTCCCAAATCAACCACAGGGCTTGGAATTACAGTAAGGTCTTGAGATACTGATGTGAAACAACCATTTCCGTTATCAACTGTATAGGTAATCGGATGTGTTCCGTCACCAATACCGTAAGGGAAGAATAAGTCACTGGTAATTTCTATTCCATTATATAAGGCAGTAAATTCACCTCCGCTTGGGCTTTCGCCTCCTAAACCAGGCAATAACAATTGATCAACGTTTTCACAAACAGCATCAAATGCACTTGCGAATGAAGGAACTATAGTTTGTGTTACAGAGAATGTTAGCGGTTGTGATGTGCCTGTGCAGCCGTTTACATCAGTTACAGTTACTGCTACCACATCATTATCAGCAAGTGCTGATGTTGAATATGTATCAGGTAATCCGGGCAGTGCTGGCGGACCGTTTACAAAGAAATTAAATGTGTATGGAGATACACCACCTGATCCAACACCAAGGAAATTAAGTGTATCATTTTCGCAGATGAGCAAATCAGGATCGCTTGCAAAAATAGTAGCTAAAGGAGCTCCGATATCACTAATTGATGAGCTAACCTGATCGGTACAACCATTGAAATCTGTTACAATTACAGTATAAACACCGGCAGGGATACCTGAAATATTTTCTGCATTTGGTAACCCACCGTTCCATGTCCAATTGTAAGGCAATGTTCCACCATAGGTATTCGAAGTAATGCTGCCATCACTCAATCCACATGCGGATGGAGGTGTAGCCACTCCAATCTGTATGAAAGGACTTGGATTTACAACATATTCTATAGCTGAACTTGTTGCAGCGCAAAGTGCAGTATCAAGTCCAACAACAGCTACGCCTTCACCATCCTGAAGAGTGCTTGTTGTAAAAGGATTGTTAGTGCTTACTACCACACCATCAATATAAAAAACATAAGTAGTAGCTCCGGTTCCAGTAAATGTTACGGTCTCTCCTTCACAAATTACTCCATCATTATCGCTGCTGGTTAATGTAACCGGTGATGAACCTACATCACTTAATGAAGCTGTAACATCGTCAGAACAACCTGCTGCATCAGTTACTTCAACATTATAAGGTCCTGCGTAAACTCCTGAAATATTAGGAGCATCTGCATAGGTTGTATGAGTTAAATCCTGATTCCATACATAACTATATGGAGATGTGCCACCTGCTGCAGTTACGATAACCAAACCATCCTGAGCACCGCAGCTTGATGGATCTTGCTGAGTAGCTATAGAAACAGTTGGAGGAGGATTAACGGTAACCGTAATTTGCGCACTTGCAACAATGCAATTGTTTGCATCTGTTCCTTCAACATAAATTACATCACCATGTGTCCAAGTGTTTGATTGATAAACGTCATTAGACCCGGAAGGTCCCTGAGAAACTCCATTTATGAAAAACTCATAAAACAATGCACCTGTTGCAGTATAGGTGATTGATTGACCTATACAAATAGTGTTATCAATATCACTGCTAACCAATACTACGTTTGGACTTGGTATAACTGAAGTTGTAAAATAATTACTTGTAGCCCTACAGCCGTTAATGTCGGTTCCCACAGCAATAACAATATCCCCATCAATTAATCCTGTGGTTGAGTAGATATTATTTGTTCCAGGTCCCTGAACAATTGGTCCACTTTGAAAAAATGTATAATCAACTGAACCTGTCGCTGTAAAGTCAACATTCTCTCCAGAGCAAATCATACTATCTGGGTCACTGCTGGCAAGCGAAACAGGGGCTGCTCCTGGATCACTTAGTCCGGCAACAGCCTGATCAGAGCAACCATTCTGGTCACTTACTGTTAGAAAATAAGCACCTGCAATCAAATTATAAACAGCAGATGTTGTTTCATTCACATCATGAGACCATGAATAAGAATAAGGAGGTAATCCGCCTGATACTAATCCTGATGCATCTCCATCATTCAAACCACATTGTGTAGGATTGTTAGAAGCCATCGTAATTGCAGGATTTGCATTTACTGTCATTGTTATCCCCAATGTTGTGAAAGAACAAAAATTAAAGTCAAGTGCCAGAACCTGTACAATATCTCCATCATTTATGGTATTGGTTGTCCATGGATTTGATGTAGATACAGGGACTCCATTTACGTAATAAGTATAAAGGTAAGAGCCGCTTGCAGTGAACGTTACATAATCACCTTGACAAATAATATTGTCCTGATCAGATGAAACAACAGTCGCAGGTGAAGCTCCCGGATCATTCATTGAAACTGAAACAACATCGGTGCAACCATTTTGGTCAGTTGCCTCAATAATATATGGACCTGCGCTTAAGTTAGTCATTACTGTTGAAGAAGGTGCTCCGTTCAATGTCCAATTATAAGGGGGTGTTCCTCCTCCTCCGAAAACAGAGATACTTCCATCAGAAGCACCGCAGGCAGAAGGAGTTGTTATAAAATTAAAGCCAACCTGAGGTGCTGAAAATACGTTAACTGAAATACTTGCACAGTTTGTCGTATTGCAAGGGCCTTCTGCTCTAACGTAATATGTAGTTGATGAAAGAGGGTTTACTGTAATAGAAGAACCTGAACCTACCAAAACTCCTCCACATGCACCATTATACCAAAACCAATTTGAAGCGCTTCCAAGAGAACCTCCGTTTACTGCTAATGTAGTAGAAGTTCCCTGACAGATTGTTGTATTTGATGCGGTCACAGAAATAGGGTCAGTAGATAAAGTATTTACAGGAAGAGTGACGCTTGCGCAAGCTGAAGTTAAACAACCACCTTCAGCGGCTACATAGTAAGTTCCTGATTGAGTCGGAGCTCCGCTTATTGTAGGACCCGTTCCAACTTGGACTCCACCATTTACTGTTCCACAACCTCCTTCATACCATACCCATTGAGCATTAGTTCCGAGAGAACCTCCAATCACTGAAAGTGCTGCAAATTGACCAGGACACACTGAAGTAGGATTAGCTATAGCAGCTGTAGGTGCTACGGAAGGTGTTATTACATTAATTACTTGGGTTACAACACATGCCGCCAATGTGTAACTGATTGTATAAGCTCCAAGAGTTGTAGGACAAAATGTATTACCCGTTAAACCATCATTAGGTAATACACTCCATGTACCGCCAGCCTGATCTGCTGTTAAAGTTACGCATTGACCAGTGCATATATCAGCAGCTGAAGATGTAATGGCTGGAGAGCATTGCTTGTATTGTAATATAGCAGAGTTTGCAGTACCTCCACCCTGATATCCAAGACAATTGCTTATATTAATCATTACATCTAAAGTCCCGGAAAATGTTGCTGTCCACTGAATACTTGCCTGCTGAGAAGGGTTACAATCAAAACCATTATTATCATTGAAAAAAACTGCACTATTTCCGTTAAAACCTGTTAGTTGTGTATTCCAGGTTGAGCCACAAGTACTAATGCAGTATTGTGCACCGGCAACAACTGACATTGATACAAATTCACCACTTCCCACGCTTGTTTGTGCATAAGCACCTCCACAAGGCGGAGTACCAAGGTTAGCTGCCTGAAAAATTGACTTTGCGCACTGAGCTTGTGTTTCAAAGCTATTAAGCGTTAATAGAGAAATGATTAAAACGGTTAAAGAATAGTAGATTTTTTTCATTGCTTTTTATTAAATTTTTTTGCCTTTTTCCGTATGATTTTTATCACTTTTTTTTGAAAAAGGAGCGGCAAGATATAAAATATTTTAACTCAACATGAAAAAATGAAATTTTATAGGGCAAAACTGTCTGCCCAACTTTCAAACTGTTATTAAGAATTGTTGATTAAATAATAAAAATGTGTGAAATAATCAGTTTGTAATTGTGTTATTTTTGGCAAGTTTTATTAGAAGCATTCAAGCAAAAAATAATAATAAGTTAATTATGAGAGTAGCAGTTGTAGGTTCCACGGGGCTTGTAGGCACACAGATGATGAAAGTATTGGAGGAAAGAAACTTCCCGGTTACAGAATTTTATCCCGTTGCTTCAGAAAAATCAATAGGTAAAGAAGTTGCTTTTAAAGGAATAAACTATAAAGTAATTGGAATGGCAGAAGCTGTTGCACTGAAACCTGACATTGCCATTTTTTCAGCAGGTGGAAGCACGTCATTGGAATGGGCTCCAAAATTTGCAGAAGCAGGTTCAACGGTAATTGATAATTCTTCTGCTTGGAGAATGGACCCAACAAAAAAATTATTAGTTCCAGAAGTGAATGCACATGTTTTGACCAAGGAAGATAAAATTATTGCAAACCCTAACTGCTCTACTATTCAAATGGTAGTTGCGCTAAACCCACTTCATAAGAAATATAAAATAAAACGTGTGGTGGTTTCCACTTATCAGAGCGTTACCGGAACAGGGAAAAAGGCTGTTGACCAGCTTTACAACGAGCGTGATGGCATTCAGGGACCAATGGCTTATGCTTATCCTATCGACTTAAATATTATCCCGCAGATTGATGTTTTTCTTGAAAATGGTTACACCAAAGAAGAAATGAAAATGGTGAACGAAACCAAGAAAATAATGAGTGATGACTCTATCCGTGTAACTGCAACAACTGTTCGCGTTCCTGTTATTGGCGGTCATTCAGAAGCAGTAAATGTTGAATTTGAAAACGATTTTGACTTAAATGAAGTGCGCCAAATTCTCGCTAGTTCTTTTGGTGTAATCGTAAAAGATGATGTAAAAAACCTGCAATATCCGATGCCGATTGATTCGCATAACCGTGATGAAGTTTTTGTTGGTCGATTACGTAGAGATGAAAGTCAACCGAACACATTAAATATGTGGATTGTTTCCGACAACCTTCGCAAAGGCGCTGCTACCAATGCTATTCAGATTGCCGAGTACCTTCAGAAAGAAAATCTTTTCTAATTTTTTTCCGAAATGAGATTATTTTTTTTTGCAACTTTTTTTCTCATTTATACATTTTCGTTTGCCCAAAATTTTCAGTTTCTCAATATTGATGAAGGCGAGAAAGAACGTCTTGAATATCATCATAGCTCAGAAGAAGCAGAAGATGGCTGCAAACCTTGCTACGACACAATTCGCCCTATTCCATTTGTTAAACAGATACACGATATTGGTCTGATTTTTCCAACTTGGCGCCCGGTTGTGGGCTATGACTCTATAAGTATTTTAGAGGGAATGGTAGAAGAAGAACTTAGCAGACCATCCGTAAGCGCTGGAGATTTACCACTTTACCACTATACGCACGATGTTTCTTGGAATGTTATACCAGATAAAGACTACCGCCATT
>SXHM01000257.1 GCA_005773695.1 Bacteroidota bacterium | reverse complement strand
TGTGAGCGTAGTCGAAACGTTTAATTCTCCACAAAAACTCCCATTGAACTGAACTTTTCTATCCTTGCTTCAATACGTTTATCAGCTTCTATCTTTTCCAGTTTGGCAACCTGTTTCAGAATTTCTTTTTTAACATTTTGAAAACTTTCTTCGTGATTAACATGTGCGCCACCAATAGGTTCTTTAATAATGCCGTCAATCAGTTTTTGTTCCAACATGTTTTCGGCAGTGAGTTTAAGTGCAGTTGCTGCCTGCTCTTTAAAATCCCAACTGCGCCATAAAATAGAAGAACATGATTCAGGGGAGATAACAGAATACCATGTATGTTGAAGCATTAATACTTTATCACCAATTCCAATTCCCAAAGCTCCACCAGATGCGCCTTCACCAATAACAATGCAAATAACAGGAACAGTCAGTTGCGACATTTCTAACAAATTACGGGCAATGGCCTCGCCTTGTCCGCGTTCTTCTGCTTCCAGTCCCGGATGTGCTCCCGGAGTATCAATCAATGTAACAATGGGTTTATTGAATTTTTCTGCCAGTTTCATCAAACGTAAAGCCTTGCGATAACCTTCAGGATTTGCCATTCCGAAATTGCGGTATTGGCGCATTTTTGTGTTAATTCCTTTTTGCTGACCGATAAGCATAAACGTTTTTCCGTCAATGCTGCCGAAACCGCCAATCATGGCTTTGTCATCTTTCACACTGCGATCGCCATGCAGTTCAAGAAATGTATTATCGGTCATGGCATTCATGTATGCCAGCACATAAGGTCTTTCGGGATGGCGCGAAACCTGCACCTTTTGCCAAGGTGTGAGATTGCTGTAAATCTCTTTGCGGGTCTCCTGAATTTTATTTTCAAGGTCTTTAATAGTAGTAGTCATATCCACCTTTCCTTTCTCGTGGGTTTGTTTGGCTTTCTCCAACTGTTCCCATAATTCCTGAATAGGTTTTTCGAAATCTAAAAAAGTCATGTATGCCGTTTTTTTGAATTGGCCGCCAAGTTACATATTTTGGAGAATAGAGGATTTGCGTATGTTTGAAGGCAGAATAGAACGCGGATGACGCGGATTTAACTGATTTCCGCTGATTTTAAATCCGTATTTATCCGTCCAATCTGTGTCATCCGCGTTCCATCACAATAAACTATGCTCTGCTTCCCCAATGCCAAAATAAATATAGGTCTCAACATCGTTGAGAAACGCGGTGATGGCTTTCATAATATTGAAAGTATATTCTTTCCTGTGAAACTGTGTGATGTGCTGGAAGCTGTTGTTGATGAAAGTTCACCCGCAGGAAACGTCAGTTTTGCTTCTACAGGAATTTCAATTCCCGGAAATGCAGATGAAAATCTGTGTGTAAAAGCATACTATCTGATCAGTAAGGAGTACCCTATGCCGGCACTGAAGATACATTTACACAAAGTCATTCCCATTGGTGCAGGATTGGGCGGTGGTTCTTCCGATGCAGCATTTTTTATCAATCTGTTGGATGAACTTTTTGAATTAAATCTTGCTTGGGGCGAGAAACATCATTATGCCCGACAGTTAGGCAGTGATTGCCCTTTCTTTATTGCTAACAAGCCTGCTTTTGCTTTTGAACGTGGGGATAAGTTAGATTTCTTAGATGTGAATTTGAAAGGCTATCACCTGGCTCTTATTCATCCCGGAATACACGTTTCTACACCATTAGCATATTCAATGGTAAAACCTGCAATTCCTGTAACGTCATTAAAAGAATTAATTCAATTGCCCGTTGAAAAATGGAAGGGAAAGATTGTGAATGATTTTGAAAAGCCTGTAATGGAGAAGTTTCCGGAAATAGCAGATGTAAAAAACAAGCTATATGAAAGTGGAGCTGTTTATGCTTCAATGACGGGAAGCGGCTCTGCCGTATTTGGCATCTTTAAGAAAAAACCTTTTCTGCCTATATTTCCTGCAAATTATTTTACATATTTATGAAGTATAGGCATATTTTCATAATACTATTCTTTTGTTTCATTCTATCAGAAATTCTTTATAGATTCCTTTTCATTGGTTCTTTTAGACCCATCCTTTATAGCAAACCAAATGAAAATGCTCATATTCTCATAGATAAACAAGCGAAGCTAATTGCTCAGCAAAGAAAAATCTCGGACGACCTGTATTATAATAATCCTGTATCCAGAATATATGACACAACAAATGCAGTTTTGACACAAAATCTTCTCCATTCTTTTGAAGGACTAATGATAGATGATTTAGCGAAAGAATGGAATAGAAATTTTTACGATGAACTATTTGTAAAAAATATAAAAGATTACAGAAAAGTGGTTTTTAAAGGATATGACGGATGGTGCTACTCATTTAGCGGTTATGATTCAACGTCACATCCTTTTTATAGATATATTCCAAATACAACCATCCAAGGGAGTAAATTAAAGTTTAATGATTTTGGATTTACCGGCAACAATATAAAATTTATAAAGCCTGAAAACACAATACGAATTGCTTTTGTAGGTGGTTCAACAACCCAGCAAATGCCATACAATGATTTTTCTTATCCTGACTATATTGAAATCTGGCTTGACAAATGGGCAGAAAACAATAGTCTGAATATTGATTTTGAAGTCATAAATACAGGGCGAGTAGCCCAACAATCTATGGATTTTTTTGCAACAATAAAATATGAGTTATTACCGCTTTTTCCAGATATAGTGATTTATTACGAAGGTAGAAATCAATTCAATATGGCTGAACTTGTTGGTTTTGATCACGACAAATTCAGATATAAACCTCCATCCTATCTGATTTTTGCCTACTCAATGTGATTACAAAAGATCTCAGAATTTTTTGGTATTAATGCCCTTAGATTAATTGAAAAATCAAAAAGAATTGAAGATGTAATAATGCCTGAAGGTATAGATGAGTTCAATCCTAATATTCACAGCCCTAATTTACCTGTAGGTCTTAGTCAAATAGTAAAGGACTTAGATTCTATTAATCATTACCTGAATAAACATAATGTCACACTAATTCTCAGCTCATTCCCAATGTTAGCCGAAGACTCATTATTTGAAAATGGGTTGAAATATGCCTCTGTCTATTCATACTGGATACATGACTTTGGTAAAGTGCCACTTTCAGTAATAAGACGATTTAACAAATTTGAAAACCTTGTTTTAAAAAAATACGCTATCGCGAATAACGTTGAATTTATCAATATTGCAGAAGACTTAACAAAAGTTCCTCCGGCATTTATTGACGGAGTACATTTAAGTTCTGATGGACTAAAATTACATGCATGGAGTGTGTTCACACAAATTCTTCCATTGATTGAAAAGCAAATTTCCTTAAATTATCTTCCTCAGAATAGAAAGCAAAAAGACGCTTTTCATCCTTACATCAGCAATAGCCTGCCGAGAACTGTTTTACAATTAAACTAGAAACAGATTTTTTACAAATATTTTTCAGCAGGAGGAAGTTTAATCAACTTCGAACTTTGTCAAATCTTAACTATTTTCTTTTCAACCGTTCTCAGAATAGCCGCCTCCAGCTTTTTCGTTTTCTCCTCGATATTTTTTCCTTGACGGACAATATTTGAAGCAAATCTTCTATCGCTCAAACCTATAGCATTTATCTTCACATTCAGGAAAGCTCCCATAACTGCAGAGCGTGCGCAAAGCGCACCAACTCCCGCATCTGAAACAGAATTAGGATTTCCTGTTTCTGCCATTGCTTTTATAATTTCCAATGAAGAGTAACAAAGTTGCATCACTCTGAACGGAACTTCCGTTGCATATTTTGTTGCATCTTGAATGGCTTGTGTCCTTGCTTTTTTTTCTTCACCGGTTGCTTTGGGTAAACCAAATGCGGCCATAATTTTATTAAAAGCATTGGTGTCTTCATCCACCAGTTTCAGAAGCTCATCTTTTATCTTTTGTCCTTTTTCAGCCCAATCAGAAAATTCTTCCCAACGCTCATCCCAACCTTGTTTATGTGAAGAGAGATTGGCAACCATTGTCCCCAATGAAATACCCAAAGCACCAATGTAAGCCGAAATGCTACCACCTCCCGGTGCAGGACTTTCACTTGCTGTTTCATCTGCAAAGTCGGCAAGATTCATGCTGATGAGTTTTGCTTTTGACGGGTCTTTCAGCAAGTATTCAATCACACGCTCTTCGGGTTTAAAAGGAGCGAGTTCATCCAGTCCTAATGATTTCACAGCAATCTTTATCAGTTCTTTTTCTGATACACCTATGGAACGCTTCTGCTTTTTTAGAAAATATTTTCCCGCATCTAATAAAGAGTTCAAAGGAATTAATCCAACCAATTCAGAGCCTGTTGCACGCATACCACGCTCTGTTGCTTTCTTACTGACTTCATCAAAAGCAATATGCACAGGCGTTACATTGATATTGGTAAGATTAATAGATATCTGTGCTACTCCATATTCTTCAATATACCAACCGATTGCCTTCACACTTTTTAATGTGCCGGAAATGGTAATAGGATTACCATTTGCATCTTTCACGACTTTACCCTTCTCATCTTTTTTTGTTCTGCCGGCTTCACGCACATCAAAGGCAACAGCATTTGCTCTGCGTGTAGAAGTGGTGTTAAGGTTTACGTTGTAAGCAACTAAGAAGTCACGGGCGCCAATTACAGTTGCTCCTCTCTTCGCATCAAATTCAGCAGGACCAAAATCAGGTTTCCATTCTGGAAGTTTTATCTTTTTGAAAAAGCCTTCGTACTCACCGGCACGTATGACAGAAAGGTTATTGCGAGCAGGATTTTTCTGTGCACTTTCATAGAGGTAAACAGGAATATTTAATTCTTCGCCAACACGTTTTGCCAGTTGCTGTGAATACTTAGCCGTCTCTTCCATTGAAATTCCTGAAATAGGAATAAACGGACAAACATCCGTTGCTCCCATGCGCGGATGCTCGCCTTTGTGTTTGCTCATATCAATCTGTTCACCTGCTTTTTTGATAGCATTGAAAGCTGCTTCAACAACTGCTTGCGGAGTTCCGACAAATGTTACTACTGTTCGGTTAGTTGCTTTACCCGGGTCAACATTCAATAGTTTTACTCCTTCTGTTTTTTCAATTTCATCGGTTATCTGTTTAATGATTGATAGATCATTTCCTTCCGAGAAGTTAGGCACGCATTCAATTAATTGACTCATTTTATTTGTCCGTTAATAATTACTGTATCGATTAGATTATTTGAAAACGAATAAGGAAGAATCGAATAAGAAGAAATTTCTTTCGTGATAAAAATATTCGCTTGTTTTCCTATGGCAATACTTCCGTGTGTTTGACTTAAACCCATTGCATAACTTGAGTTAATAGTAGCTGCATTGATTGCTTCTTCCGGTGTCATCTTGTATTGAATGCAGGCGAGTGAAATCATAAAATTCATATTTCCGCTTGGTGAGCTGCCGGGATTGTAGTCACTTGCAATAGCAACAGGTAATCCTGCATCCATCATTTTGCGTGCAGGAGGAAAAGGTTCTTGTAAAAAGAATTGTGCGCCCGGTAAAATGGTTGGCATGGTTTCTGAGTTTTTGAGCGCAGCAATATCTTCATCATTTACATACTCTAAATGGTCAACACTGATTGCTCCAACACTTACACCTGCTTTTACCCCGCCTGAATTACTCAATTGTTCCGCATGCACTTTCGGTATCAATCCATAACCTTTAGCAGCAGTAAGGATTTTGATTGTTTCTTCAGCGGTAAAGTATCCGTTTTCGCAAAACACATCGCAAAAATCAGCTAATTTTTCTGCGGCTATCTGCGGTAGCATTTCATTAATGATTAATGAAATGTAATCCTGTTTCTTTTCTTTGTATTCAGCAGGAATAGCATGTGCGCCAAGAAACGTAGCTTTAATAGTAAGTGACGAAAGCGTTTTTAGTTTCTTTATCACACGCAGCATTTTCAGTTCTGCTTCTAACGAAAGCCCATAGCCGCTTTTTATTTCAATGGCACCCGTTCCTTGCAGCATCACTTCGTTCAATCGCTTCAATGCGCTTTCCACCAATTCATCTTCACTTGCCTCGCGTAGTTTCTTTGCAGAATTTAAAATTCCTCCACCGCGCTGTGCTATTTGCTGATAAGTCAGTCCGTTTATTCTATCCACAAACTCCTGCTCGCGGCTGGCTGCAAAAACAATGTGCGAATGCGAATCACACCAACAGGGAAATACCAATTTATCTGTTGCATCTATTATCTGCAAACCGCTCCAATCAGTAATTCCCGGAAAGTCATCCATCTTCCCGAAATCAACAATCTTATCCTCTTCTATGGCTAGCCAGGCATCTTCAATGCAGGGAAGTATTTTCATGTCAGAGCCCGAGACTTTTAGCCTCGGCTTTTCCTCCACTTGTACTAAGTTTTTTATATTCTTGATTAGCAGTTTCATGTGCTAATAATTTGTTTTTTTTATAGGCCACATGGAATAGGCTATGACACTTTTTGTAGTCATTGATACTGTATTACTTAGCTATTTCATCACGTTTCAAAGATGCAAAAATTTGTTTGCAATAGGGATTTAGCTTTCCTTTGTTGAAACGAAAAACCAAAAAAATGAAAAAACTATTAGTAATTCTTGCAGTTCTTACTGCCAACACACTTCTTGCAACTCCTCCGAAAGAAGGAAAACTTACTGTTTCATGGGTATTCTGCAACATTGTAGAAGGCTATGACCACGATACAAAATGCGTTGTTTTTATTGATGGCAAACAGGTAGGTGAATCATCTGTAACTAAAGAAAGTCAGAAAAATTCGATTACCGTATCTGCTTCGGCTGGATCACATAATGTAAAGGTAGTCAACTATGCCCTTTACGAAGGAGAATGAGAAGAGCACACTATTGCAAACGAATACAGCATTGATTGCCTGTATGATAACAGCATGAACATCAAGCCAAAATCTATGCTTTCGTTGCTTTTTGATATTGATTCAGGGACAACTGCAAGCTTCAAAAAATTAAAAGGTTGCCCTAAAAAGAAGTAATAATCAGTTTAGCGGAATAACAACATTAAGCCCTGTGGTATTGCGAGATACTACGGGGCTTATTTGTATGCCCCAGTTGTTGTGGCTGTAAATAAGTTTACCTATGCCGTAGCCAACAACTGCTCCCACAAAAACATCGGATGCCCAATGTCTGTTATCGTGAATGCGCGAGAGTGAAGCAATGCCTGCGATGGTATATACCAATGGTGGTATCAGTTTTTTGTCTTTGTATTCACAGGCAATAATGGTAGCGATAGAGAAGAAGGTAGATGTATGTCCTGAAAAAAATGATTCGTTTTTCCAGTTTCCTCCAAAGCTGTCAAAAACATAAGGGTTGTCTGTTGCATCCGGTCTGTGGCGCTGAAAAGCAAATTTCATCACTTGTGTAAATGCTCCCGTCAGCACAAATGCTTTTACACCAAGCAAAGCAACACGTTTGCTTCTGTCGTTATTCCAAATCAATCCGTGCAGATAAAAGCCTGCCATCAAGGGCATGGAATACATTCCCTTTCCCCAGGGTTCAAGTCCGTAGCGTGAAATGTCGTTGGTTAAAGGTGTTCTTAGTTTTTGAGATATTCTTTTTATCTCATCATCATAAACAAACAAAACACCTGTTGTTGCACCTATTGCTGCAAGGCTAATCCAATGCGATGCTTTCCATTTTACGGGTGCAATCAGTATGTCGCGTGTGTCTTTAAAGTAAGAACCGAAATACTGTTTATCAAAACCGGAGCGGGTTAAAGGACGAAGTTCTTTTATGGAAGCAGAATCCTGAGCGAATGAATTAAATGAAGAAATAAGTAAGAAAAGCAGAATGAGTTTTTTCATTCTCTAATCGATTGTCTTCGCTTTGTTCCAGTAAATATCCATTTCTTCCAGTGTCATATCTTCCAAAGCTTTGCCTTGCTTTCTGGTTTCTTCCTCGAGATACTGAAAGCGTTTGATAAATTTATTGTTGGTCTTTTCCAACGCACTTTCAGGATCAACATCAATGAAGCGTGCATAGTTGATTAAGGAAAACAACACATCACCAAACTCCTGTTCTATTTTTTCTTTGTCAGTTTTTTCGGTATCTATTTCAGCACGCAGTTCGCTTAATTCTTCCTGCACTTTTTCCCATACCTGATTTTTGTTTTCCCAATCAAAGCCAACGGCTTTTGCTTTATCCTGAATGCGTGTTGCTTTAATTAAAGCCGGCAATGATTTTGGCACACCACCCAACACCGATTTATTTCCTTCTTTCAGTTTTAGTTTTTCCCAGTTCTCTTTTACCTGTTGCTCGTCCGTTACTTTCACATCACCATAAATATGAGGGTGACGTGAAATCAGTTTTTCGCACAGTGAATTAATCACATCTGTAATGTCAAAATCCTTTGTTTCGGAACCTATGCGTGCATAAAAAACAATGTGCAGCAGAATGTCGCCCAATTCTTTTTTTATCTCCTTCATGTCCTTATCAAGAATGGCATCTGCCAGTTCATAAGTTTCCTCAATCGTAAGGTGGCGAAGGCTTTCTATGGTTTGCTTTTTGTCCCACGGGCATTGTTCACGGAGTTCATCCATGATTTTGAGCAAACGCTCAAATGCTTTTAGTTTTTCCTGCATGCTATTGATTGCAAAATCTCGCTAAATCTTTTCCTGCTTCTTTGTTGCCCAGTTCAAAGGCTTTCTTCCAGTCTTCGCAGGCTTTTATTTTGTCTTTCATTTTGTAGTGGGCTATTCCGCTATTATTATAGGCTTCACTGAAGGTCGGTTCAATGGCTGATGATTTCGCAAACATCTCCACCGCTAAGGTGTAATCTTTTTTCTCGATGTAAATATTGCCGATGTTGTAATAACATTTAAAGCAATCGCGGTTAAAAATCAGTTCTTTGGTAAAATCTTTATGTGCGCCTTCGAGATCTCCTGATTTGTTCTTGATGTTTCCGCGCAGGTAATACGCTCCCGGGAAATCTTTTTTCAGATTTAGTGCTTTGTCAATATCCGCAAGTGCTTGCGGATATTGTTTCATGCTAAAATAAGCCATGGCGCGGTTGCTGTAATACTCATGGTTAGTGCTATCTAGCGAAATAGCTTTGGCGAAACAGTTGATTGCGGCCACATAGTTTAGCGAATCAAAATGCGTGATGCCAAGTCTGTTTAGATTGTCAGCGGTTTTGTTTTGAGCAAAAAGATTTGCAGAAAGCAATAATATTATAAGTGTCTGTATTGTGTTTTTCATGTCTTTTATTCTTTTGAAACTAATTCTTCAACTGCTGTATCGGCAGTTTCTATTGCTCCATGCACCGTAGCTTCGTGACCTTCGGTGTTGGTGGCTTCGCCTGCAAAAAACAATTTATTATCAATACTCTGGGCAAGCGTTTCGCGGCTATTGCCTGTTCCCACTTTCTGAAAGGAATAAGCTCCTTTAATAAAGGGTTCTTTACTCCAGTCCATGATGTGACTTGCAACAAGTGAACCCGAGGCAACTCCTGCTCCATACATCTGGTCCAATTCAGCAACAACGGTATCAATGGCAGCTGCACCAAGACTACTGAGGTATTCAGCCTTTTCGCCCATCACAAAAGCTGTAAGAGTATTATTTTCTGAACTTCTGCCAAGCCCGGTAGACCAGAACTCGGGAACATAACCGTTGCCATAAACTGATCCCAGATTGGCAGCCCAAAAGGTATTGCTGAATTTTAAGATAATCTTCATTCCAGTATTCATTCCAATTGCATTAATAGCTGATTGTTTTGATACAGGTAGCGAGGGGATAAATTCTATATCTCCACTTTGTAATATGGCAAGCGGCACTGTTATAATTATTTTATCAGCAGTATAGATGTTTCCATTCTGATCGGTCAGTATAACCTGATTACCAGTGTAATCAATCTTTTTGATCTGTGTGTTCAATTGAATTTTAGGAAGTATGGAAGAAAATTTTTCTTCCAGAACTGAGAGATAGTGAGAGTTCTTAAGCATGAAATTCTGATCACCTGCATCCCATTTTCGAGCTGAGGCAGCTACGCCCGCAGCGCCAAGTCTTGAATTTGAGGTTCCGTATTCGTTGCCTAATAATGCATTGCCAATATGACTTACACGCTGCGCTATGTTGTTGTCAGAAAGGTATTGATCTATAGTCTTATCTACACCAAAATAATTTTCAATGTTTTCAATTAAATCATAAAGGGCATTCAGATCATCGTCATTGGCAACTTGTGCTTCACTTTTCAGAAGGTTGTCAATAAAATAAAAACTCTCGTCATCAGCATTTACAAATTCTTTATTAAGTGATGTTATAATATCATGCCACAAGGATTTTTCGCCATGAACTTCTTCAGCACCCAATTCAATAGTAAAATCACTGAAGCCTTCTAAAGGCCTTATTCTTCCTCCATAAACGGGCGCTGCTTCCAGAACCGTAACATCAACATCATAATCGTTTAAGAGATAAGAGGCATACATACCGGCTGCACCTGCTCCTATAACGATTGCTTTGCCTGAAAATTCTATTTTATCTTTCCTGCATGAAGCAAGCAAAGAAGGCATCAGCATTCCGGCAGGTAAAGTAAGAGCTAGGTTTTTAAGCAGTTGTCTGCGGTGAATATATAATGTATTCATATTGTTTTTCTTATTCGCAAACATACTCAAAGAAATTAAAAGCCGTTTGTTTAAAATTCATCAGTGGCACGGAAAATGCATCATACTATTCACGCTACTTTTAACGTTAATAAAGTACTGATGCGATTTTTAAAAATAGCCCTGTTTTTCTTAGTGTTCCCTATGTTGGGCAGTTTTGCTCCCTACAAACTGCCCGAACAAAAGCTTCCCCCTTTCCTCACTGTTAACAATGATGCATGGGTTGATTCTGTTTTCAATTCGCTTACACCGGATGAACGTTTGGGACAACTTTTTATGGTTGCGGCATATTCTAATCGCGACAGTAATCACTTGAAAGAACTCGATTCGCTTGTTTGCAATTACAATATTGGCGGACTTATCTTTTTTCAGGGCGGACCAGTGAGGCAGGCAAACATGACCAACCTCCTTCAATCGTATGCCAAAACACCACTTTTGATTGCAATGGATTGTGAGTGGGGTTTAGCCATGCGCCTCGACAGCACCTTTAAATTTCCGCGTCAGATGACTTTGAGTGCAGCCAATAACGACACACTGGTATATGAAATGGGTGTTGAAATAGCCCGCCATTTCAAGCGTTTGGGCATGCACGTAAATTTTGCGCCCAGTGTAGATGTAAATAATAATCCTTTAAATCCTGTTATCGGTAGCCGCTCATTTGGTGAGAATAAACAACGTGTTGCCCAAATGGGTGTGCAATACATGAACGGCATGCAGGACAATGGAATTCTTGCCTGTGCAAAACATTTTCCAGGACATGGTGATACCGATTCTGATTCACATAAAACACTTCCCATCATTAATAAATCAAAGGAGCAGATGGATACACTGGAGTTGTATCCGTTTCGCGAGATGATACGCAATGGTGTGGGAAGTATGATGGTGGCTCATCTTTATATTCCGACTTATGATACAACAACCAATCAGGCTTCCACGCTTTCAAGTAAAGTGGTAAAAGATCTTTTGCAGGATACGCTTGGTTTTCAGGGATTGATATTTACAGATGCGCTGAATATGCAAGGCGTGGCAAAGTTCTATGAACCAGGTGATGTATCATTGCGTGCGCTTTTGGCGGGTAATGATGTGTTGCTCTTTGCAGAAAATGTTCCAGTTGCAATTGAAAAAATAAAACAGGCAATTGTTGAAGGCAAAATTACGCAGGAAGAAATTGACCGCAGATGTAAAAAAGTATTGCGCACCAAAGCATGGGCAGGGTTAAATAACTACAAACCTATTGCGCTCAACAACCTGTACTCTGATTTGAGCAACGTGAAGTCGGAAGTAATAAACCGAAAAGCATTTTCATCTGCTATCACACTTCTTAGCAATAAGAATAACCTGCTTCCTTTAAAAAATCTTGACAAGCTGAACATCGCGTGCGTGAGCATTGGCGATACTTCGCAGAATATCTTCTTCAGTCGCGTTAATGATTATGCTGCAGTAAAATGTTTTAACATAAAGCCCGATGCCGACAGTACGTTGTATATAAAAACAAAAGCCTTGCTTGCCGGTTTTAACACCGTGCTGATTAATGTGCAGAACACCAATTCGCAGCCGGCAAAGAACTTTGGTATATCGCCTCATGTGGTGAAGATGATCAACGC
>SXHM01000256.1 GCA_005773695.1 Bacteroidota bacterium | reverse complement strand
GTGAATACAAAAACCCATACCAAATCCACAAAGTGCCAGTAAAGTCCTGTTTTCTCCACCATTTCGTAGTGGCCGCGTTTGTGGTAAGTTCCGTTGATTACACCAATAAAGATGATGATATTGATAACCACACCGCTGAATACGTGAAAGCCGTGGAAACCTGTGATGAAGAAAAAGAAATCGGCAAACAAAGGATGGCCGTACTCATTTACTTTAAGGTTAGCACCGTGGAAAACTTCGGTAACCCATGCTCCATCTTTTATAAACGTACGCACAGCTCCGTGTTCGGTTCCGTGAATGAAGTGATACCACTCCCAAGCCTGAGAACCTACGAAAATTGCACCACCGATAATGGTCAGGAACATCCAGATAGTCACCCCTTTTTTATCCATTCGATGACCGGCTTCAACGGCTAATACCATTGTTACCGAGCTGGCGATAAGGATAAACGTCATGAAGGCTACATAAGCCAGTTCAATGTGTCCGTTGTAGAAAGGGAAGTGAGTAAATACATCACCGGCAACAGGCCATACATCATGGTATTTATGACGCATGAAACCATAAGCGGTAAGTAATCCAGAGAATGTAAAAGCATCCGACATCAGGAAGAACCACATCATCATTTTTCCGTAGCTGATGCCGAAAGGAGAGGTTCCGCCTCCCCATAAGGTTTTTACATCTGTAGGTTTTGTTGTAGCGTGAGCAGACATATTATTTTTAGAGTTTGGATTTTTTTAAAAACGGTGCAAGTTTAATGAATAAATATATTTCAGCGAATAAAAAGTAGAAAAAAGAATAAATAGACCCAAAGGCCGTCCAGAAAATGCCAATAAATGCTTGCAAGTTCCATTCCCACAGGGTTTTCGGATGAATATTTATTGCTGTAAGCGTTGAATAAGACCACTAATAAAACAATGATTCCTGCCAACACGTGAACAAAATGGAGTACGGTAAGCACATACAGGTAGCCACTGGATGTATTGAATTTGTGATTTATCTTTTCATTGAGTGGTTCAGCAAGTGATTTATCAGTTGCTGCATAAAAAACTCCGTCAATATAATTTAGCTGCGCTCCCTGATTCATAATCACATAATCTTTGCCGTATTCGCCTTTCAGGTCAGCAATTTTCCCAACGAAGAAATTCCCCTGATGAATTAACTGGCTCCAGGCTTTAAATTGCATACCCATAAACAGAATACCTAATGCAAGGGTTAATCCGAGGTAATACTTTAGCTCATTCTGTTTGTTATTGCGAACAGCACGCATTGCAAGAAACATGGTTATGCTGCTGGCTACTATACTTGCTGTGCTGAACCAAAAGCCCATTGGCAGTTCAAACTTAACCCAGTAGTTATCTGCCTGCAGTACAACATATCCGCTGGTAAGACCTGCAAACATCATTAGAATGCTTATTACGCCCAACCACATCATTATCCGTTTTGAACGGGCAGCTCTTTCTTTTTCTTCGTTTTCCATTTTTTTATAATTTATCAAACAACATAGCCACCTGCACCACCGGCAAATAAATAAAAGAGGCAAACATCAGTCGGCTTGCGTCTTTTGGTGAAAGTGTGTTGAACAGTTTTATTGCCAGCAACAAAAAAAGTATCCCTGAAATTAAAATCACCGCAGCCGAGATATAGCCTGAGATACCGAAGAACAATGGTAAGAGGCTAACAGGAATCAACATCAGTGTATAAACTAAAATAAGATAAGCGCTGCTTTTATCGCGGTTGCCCGATGGCAGCATTTTAAATCCGGCTAATTTGTAATCGTCATCTAATTTCCAGGCAATAGCCCAGAAATGCGGAAACTGCCACATAAACTGAACTGCAAATAATATCCATGCATTCAAATCCAGTGTGCCTGTAAAAGCAATATAGCCCAGCATAGGCGGAACAGCACCCGGAAATGCACCAATGAAAACCGCAAACGGAGTTTCTTTTTTCATGGGGGTGTAAACGGCAGTGTAAAGTATCAGGGCAATTGCTCCGAGCAGCGCACTTAACGGGTTAATCAGGTAAAGTAAAATAATTCCTAATAAGCCCATAACTGAAGCCACAATCATGGCTTCCTGAACACTCATGCGGTTTTGCGGAAGAGGACGGTTTTGTGTGCGCTTCATCACTTTGTCGGGTTCGCGCTCAATTATTTGATTGAAACCGTTGGAAGAGCCAGTAACAAAAAAACCACCAACCAGCAGCAGAATTAAATCTTTCCAGTTAGTGGTGTCGGCCGCCATAAGGTAGCCGCACAGCGCTGAAAACACCACCAGCGAAGCAAGGCGCAGTTTGCTGAAGGCAGCGTAATCTTTTAGTTTGGCAGTGAGCAAGGATGGATTTTTGAGCGCGCAATTTTACAGATAAATTGCGGGGTGTGCAAGGAAGAACTATTTATTCCAATACCATCAGAAAATCAATCTGCTTTCTGTCTAAATCTACGCGTTTTACTTTCACGCGCACTTTATCACCCAACTGATATTTTACCCCGCTCAGGTTTCCGGTGATACAGAAATTATCTTCGTCAAAAACGTAGAAGTCATCATCAATATCACGCAAACGAATCATGCCTTCGCATTTGTTTTCTTCCAGCTCTACATACAAACCCCATTCGGTAACACCTGAAATAATTCCGTCAAATTTCTGCCCGGTTTTATCCTGCATAAACTGAACCTGTTTATATTTTACAGAGGCACGCTCTGCTTCTGCTGCGCGTTTCTCCATTGCAGACGAATGTTCGCATTGTTCTTCGTATTCATCTTCATTTACCGAAAATCCGCCATCTAAATAATGCTGCAATAAACGGTGTACCATCACATCTGGATAACGCCTGATGGGTGAAGTAAAGTGTGTATAAAAATCAAAGGCAAGGCCATAGTGCCCGATATTTTCAGTAGTATAAACGGCCTTGGCCATTGTGCGGATAGCGAGTTGCTCAATCACATTCTGCTCGCCTTTTCCATGAATGTCTTTCATTAGTTTGTTCATGGAGAAAGCGGTTTCTTTTCCCGAAGAGGTTTTCATAGAATAACCGAATTTGCCTATGAATCCAACAAACTGCTGTAGCTTTTCCTGCGAAGGATTATCGTGAATACGGTAAACAAACGTGCGCTCTTTTTTTCCTTGTTCAGTTTTGCCGATAAACTCAGCAACCTTGCGGTTGGCGAGCAACATAGAACAGCATTTCCGGAAGAATCACTGGCAATTAAACGCAGGATATGGGCACCCT
>SXHM01000255.1 GCA_005773695.1 Bacteroidota bacterium | reverse complement strand
GAAGCTGCAGATATTTTTGACAAGATTAACAAAGGCGAAGGATCTGTTGGTATGCTAATAAACAACGATAGCCTTTATAACAACCTTAACAACGCATCAAAAAATCTCGACAATCTTTTTATTGATATAAAAGATAATCCGGGCCGGTATGTAAATATTTCGGTTTTCGGTAATAAGGAAAAGAAAGAGAAAAAATAACAACAACTTTAACCCGAAATCTTCTGTTATGGGTATTTCAAACCTGATTTTTTTAGTACTTTTTATTAGCGCATTCGTTCTGTTTGGGCTGAAAATCAAAAGCATTGTCCGCAATATAAAATTAGGACGTGACCTCGACCGTAGCGATAATTTTGCCGATCGAGTTAAATTAACATTGCTGGTTGCCATCGGACAATCAAAAATGGTGGTTCGCCCCGTTTCTGGAATCATGCACATTCTTATTTATGTGGGCTTTGTAATTATGAATATTGAATTGCTTGAAATTGTTATTGACGGAATAGCAGGCACACATCGCATTTTCGCATTTCTGGGCGGCTTTTATAATTTTGTTATCGGCACATTTGAATTTCTCGGTCTGGGTGTTTTAACAGCCTGCGTTGTGTTTCTTATCCGCAGAAATATTATAAAGCTGAAACGTTTCTGGTCAGCAGAAATGACTTCATGGCCTCGCAGCGATGCCAATCTTATTCTTACCATTGAAATATTTCTCATGACTGCATTCTTTACTATGAATGCTACAGACCAGGTATTGCAAGCTCGCGGAGTTGAGCATTATGTTCATGCAGGATGGTACCCTATTTCACAATACTATTCTGCCCTGTTCACAGGATTTAGCAGCGAAACACTTATCATGATTGAACGCTTTGTTTGGTGGTTCCATATCTGCGGAATTCTCTTCTTCCTTAATTACGTTCCTTATTCAAAACACTTCCATATTTTGTTAGCTTTTCCAAACGTTTTCTATTCTAACCTGAATGCTAAAGGAAAATTCACCAACATGGAATCAGTTACCAATGAAGTGAAGTTGATGTTTGATCCTTCTGCCACTCCTCCACCTGCTGATGGAGCACCCGTTAAATTCGGAGCAAAGGATGTACAGGATTTATCATGGGTACAACTGATGAATGCATATTCCTGCACCGAGTGCGGACGTTGCACTTCTAACTGCCCGGCAAACATTACGGGCAAAAAACTTTCGCCACGGAAAATCATGATGGATACCCGCGACAGGTTGGAGGAAGTTGGTAAAAATCTTGACAAAAATACACCCGACACAAAATCATTGCTGCACGACTACATAACACCTGAAGAATTATGGGCATGTACTTCTTGTAATGCCTGTGTAGAGGCTTGTCCGATAAATATTGACCCGCTCAGCATTATTGTTGACCTGCGCAGAAACTTAGTTATGGAAGAATCAAATGCTCCAGCTGCTTTAGCAGGTATGTTTACCAATGTAGAGAATAATGGTGCGCCATGGCAATTTGCTCAGGCTGACAGATTGAACTGGGCAAACGAAGCTTAATATTAATTATCTAAAGAATAGAATATGGAAATGAAAGTTCCTACAATGGCTGAATGTATTGCTAATGGTGAAGTTCCCGAAATACTTTTTTGGGTAGGTTGTGCCGGAAGTTTTGACGACCGCGCAAAAAAAATAACCAAGGCTATTGTAAAAATTCTGAATAAAGCGGAAGTGAAATTTGCAGTGCTGGGCACCGAAGAATCATGCACAGGCGATCCTGCAAAACGAGCCGGAAACGAATTCCTTTTCCAGATGCAGGCATTCACCAACATTCAAGTATTAAATGGGTATGAGGTAAAGAAAATTGTAACCGGCTGCCCGCATTGTTTCAACACGTTAAAAAACGAATACCCCGATCTGGGCGGAAACTATGAGGTTATCCACCATACACAGCTTATTCAGCAACTTATTGATAGCGGCAAACTGAAAGTAGAGGGCGGTTCATTCAAAGGCAAAAAAATAACATTTCATGATCCCTGTTACCTTGGCCGCGCCAACGATGAATATGTAGCTCCCCGCAGCGTTATTGAAAAGCTTGACTGCGAACTAACCGAAATGAAACGCAGTCGCGCCAACGGACTCTGCTGCGGTGCAGGCGGTGCACAAATGTTTAAAGAAGCCGAACACGGTGATAAAGAAGTAAACGTAGAACGTGCCGAAGAAGCATTGGAATTAAAGCCAAATGTTATAGCAACAGGCTGTCCTTTCTGCATGACCATGATGACAGACGGAGTAAAACACTTTAATAAAGAAGCCGATGTGAAAGTATATGATGTTGCAGAGTTAATTGCAAACGCTCAGGATTTGTAAATGATAACACTATCAGATTTATCTCCTGAATCACGCATTTGGATTTACCAAAGCAGCAAAGAATTTACTCCAACTGAAGTTCAGCAAATAAATATCCTTGCCACCGAGTTTGTTATAACATGGTCAGCACATGGTGCTGCCCTTAAAGCCGCTGCCGAAGTGCTGCACAAACGTTTTTTAGTAATTGGTGTTGACGAACAGCAAGCCGCTGCAAGCGGATGCTCCATTGATAAATCAGTAGCATTAGTTAAAAAGATAGAAGCCGATTTCAATACCGACCTCTTAGACCGTATGCAGATTGCCTACCGCAATGGAAACGAAATAAAAACCTTTAAACTTCAGCAGGCTTCATCATTAATGGAAAAGGCAGAACTAACCGAGAACACGGTTATTTTTAACAACCTTGTTACCACCAAAAAAGACTGGGAAACAAACTGGGAAGTAAAGCTGAAAGACAGCTGGATTTTGCAGACGGTTAATTAAAGGAACATCAACAGGCAGGTTTGTCATGCTGAGCACGGCAAATGTCCGGGGGATATTTGAGCGAGTTAGTGCGAAAGCGAAGTACCAAGACAATGAAACAATTTCAACTCCTCTTCTTATTCCTTGCTTTCTTTTCCTGCGGACAAAAATCAACAACCACAACAAGCCCTGCTCCCGCAATACAATACACAGGCGGCAAAACCTATAACGAAAACAACTACTCACTCTACCTTCCCGCCAATTACGACACCACCAAAACCTTCCCTGTAATTTACTTCTTCGATCCGCAGGGAAAGGGAAATTTGCCTCTTGAAAAATACAAATCCATAGCCGATAGCCTGGGAATTATTTTTGTTGGCAGCAATGCAACCAAAAATGGAATGCAATGGGCCGAAATAAGCACCGCAGCTAATCAGTTATTTACCGCTACAAAACAAAAACTGAAAATCAACCAACAGAAGATCTTCATCTGCGGTTTTTCAGGCGGAGCAAGAATTGCCTCCAACCTTGCAGTACAGAATAACAACATCGCAGCAGTCATCTCCTGCTCTGCCGGACTTTCTGCTCAACCATCACAACTAAGAAACAACCTGATCTTTGTAGGCATTGCCGGAAAAGAAGACATGAACCTGACCGAAATTTATGATGCAGGCGAGGCACTTAAAAATTCAGAACTAAAATACCTCATTAAATATTTTGATGGTCCGCACGAGTGGCCGCCAATAGAAACTATGGACGAAGCAATTAAATTCTGCCTCACTCCTTTGTTGTTGAAGAATGAAATTTCAATTGACAAAAAAATAATTGAACTTGAAAAACAACGAAAGCAATTCTACACCGAAGCATTTGTTAAAAATGATTTCAACTGGTGGAATAATGAATTCAAAAACCTTGAACAAAAAATTGCAAAGTCAAGTGGCGATGAAAAATTCATGAATATGAGATTGAAGAATTTTCTCAGTCTTGCTGCTTTCAGTTATTCTAACTCAGCATTGAATAACAGCAGGCTAAGCGAAGCAGATAAGTTTCTGAGCATTTACAAATTAGTTGACCCGACTAATTCAGAACATGCCTACCTGCGAACAAAATATTTCATGCTGATGAACAATACTTCTGAAGCAGAAAAAGCCCTGAATGAATCAGCAGCACTTGGTTTCTCAGATGCCGAAAGACTGAGAAGTGAAACCATATTTATTAAGCTTCAAAATACAGAAAGCTATAAAAAAATAACAGGTCAGTAATGGCGGCACTCAACAAAGAGCAGCTTCATGATTTTCTGGAAGCAGCCCACGATAAATACAACTGCCCTGACTTCATACCTTCCGACCCGATAAGCATTCCGCATCTTTTCAATAGGAAAGAAGACATAGAAATAAGCGCATTTCTTGCTGCTACTATCGCCTGGGGACAACGCACCACAATAATCAACAATGCAAAAAAGTTGATAAAGGCAATGGATTATGCTCCTCATAATTTTGTAATGCATGCAAGCGATAAAGAATTACAAAGTCTTCAGAGCTTCAAACACCGCACGTTCAACGCAGTTGACTTATCGTTTTTTATTTCTTCACTCCGGAACATTTACACGCAACATGGTGGTATGGAAAAAGTCTTCAGCAAAGAAGATAACATCAAAGAGGCTTTAATTCTTTTCAATAACGTATTCTTTTCTGTTCCGCATCCGAAGAGAACAGAGAAACACGTTTCAAATCCGGCATCAGGCTCGGCTTCTAAAAGGCTGAACATGTTCTTGCGTTGGATGGTGCGTAACGACAAGCGCGGTGTAGATTTCGGAATTTGGAAAAGCATTTCCCCTGCCCTGCTATATTGTCCTTTGGATGTTCACTCCGGCAATGTTGCACGAAAACTAAAACTGCTGAAACGCAAACAAAACGACTGGCAGGCCGCAGAAGAACTCACAAAAAATCTCAGAAGATTTGATGCTAAAGACCCTGTAAAATATGATTTTGCGCTGTTTGGATTAGGAGTGTTTGAAAAATTCTAAAGCTCCCCGTTCTCAATCCTCACCACGATTTCATCTATCATGGCATCATCTGCACTTGTCTTAGGATTAAAATCACTTTTCAGATCAGCATCAAATAATACTGCAATCCCTTGCCAGAAGTTTGCAGAAAACCAGCCACGCAAACTCTCCACCAATTCATAAGAAGTATGACCTGTTTCACGGTCTATAAGTTTCAATAAAATACGTCCTTGTGTAATGGTCAGGCCTTTCAATTCATCTGAATATTCAGCAAGCAATTCCTGCTCTACCTGTTTCATAATCAGCTTGCGCTCACGTTTTTGCTTATCCACTAATTGCGTTTCATATTTATCTAATTTCTCTTTTGCAATTTTGGCATAAGGCAATGCTTTCTTCACGTTACGCACCATTCTCCAATACTTCTTTTCTTCCTTCTTGTTTTTAAAAGTACGCTCACCACCAATGCTAACAACTGGCAGATTATAAACTGCTAAAGTGTCACCGTTAATTATCGTTCGCTCCTGCTCTTTTTTAGAAGGCTTAGTTTTTTTCTTTAATCCCGATTGAGGAATAGTGTCCTGCGCGTGGGCAGAAAAAGCTATTAAGAGAATAAGTGATAATAAATACAAAAGTTTACTCATCATGCAAACCCTTATACCAAAAGTGTGCCGTTCAGGAAATACGGTTTCTTTTCCATGTTGAAACCATTCCGGTTGAGCCATTAGAATTAGTCTGATGTTCCTGTTTTTCGGCAAACAGTTTTGAAGCAAGAATAGCTGCAATCTCTGCTTCTTCAGCATTGTTATTATCAAGCATTGAAGGCTCATAATGATGCTTAATAAAATTGGTATCAAATTTACCTGAAGTAAAACTTTCGTGCTGCAATACAAAACGACAAAAAGGCAGCGTTGTTTCTATTCCTGAAATAGCATATTCATCAATAGCACGAATCATTTTATCAATTGCAGCTTTACGTGTGTCAGAATGAACAGTAAGCTTTGCTATCATCGGGTCATAATAAATAGGAATATCCATACCTTCTTCAAAACCATCGTCAACACGGATGCCCGGACCTTGAGGTCTGCGATAGGTCAATAATTTCCCTATGTCAGGCAGGAAATTATTAGTAGGATCTTCGGCATAAACACGAACTTCAATGGCATGTCCGTTTATTTTTAAATCCGCCTGTGTGAAGGAAAGTTTTTCATTCCTCGCCACTTTGATTTGTTCTTTAACCAAATCAATTCCTGTTATCATTTCTGATACCGGGTGTTCTACCTGCAAACGTGTATTCATTTCTAGGAAATAGAAATTCAGTTTATCATCAACTAGAAACTCAACTGTTCCAGCGCCTGAATAGTTACAAGCCCTTGCCACATCTTTGGCACACTCACCCATCTTATGCCTTATTTCAGGAGTAAGCACCGATGAAGGCGCTTCTTCAATAACTTTCTGATGCCTGCGCTGAATAGAACATTCGCGTTCAAACAGGTGAACCACATTACCATGATTATCGGCCAACACCTGAATTTCCACATGTCGCGGAGAGGTAACAAAACGCTCGATAAACACTGAGCCATCGCCAAAAGCAGAAGTTGCTTCACTGATGGCTAATTTCATTTGCTCTTCCAGATTTTCTTCACTTTCAACCAAACGCATTCCTTTTCCGCCACCCCCTGCACTGGCTTTTATCAAAACCGGAAAGCCTGTTGCTTTAGCTATTTTCTTTGCTTCTTCAACATCTTCAATCGCTTTATCTGTTCCCGGAACAAGCGGAATATTGTATTTCTTAGCTGCTGCCTTTGCCTGCAATTTACTTCCCATCATTTCCATTGCTTCTGGTGAAGGACCAATGAAAGTTATCTTCTCTTTCTTTAATCGCTCTGCAAACTTTGCATTCTCTGATAAAAAACCATATCCGGGATGTACGCCATCAGCCCCTGTTTTCCTGCAGGCATCCACAATCTTATCAATATCTAAATATGATTTTG
>SXHM01000254.1 GCA_005773695.1 Bacteroidota bacterium | reverse complement strand
TTCCTGAAATGCTTCCTGCTTCTAAAGAAATCAATAGTTCATTGTAAGAATTAATGTCTGAATTCTGAGCAGGAATAATCAATACACTTCCACCTGCCTGTGCAAAGCGTTTCAGTTCCTGTGCCAGCCCGGATGAAATGGAGCTGATTTCATTGGCTATAACTAATGAGTAGTTGGGCAATGAGGAATAGTTCACGCTTTTTTCGTTCTGATTGTCGAGAATAAAATACGGGTCGCTACCGAAAAGTGAGTTGATGGGTTTGCTTTCTTCTTTGCTATTGATGCAAAGAACAGGAATGTTTTTCGCAACATTGAATGTGAAGAAAAACATGTCGTCATAAGTTACCGGATAATCGGTAATGCTGAGTTCTCCAAGTTGCATTCCTGTTTCTGATAGAGTAAATGAAAGAGTAACTTCGGTTTCAGATTGTGAGGCAATAGAAAAACTTGCCAGTGCTTTCTGAGTTCCGTTTAACATCAGTTTTACAGGAATATTTTCATACTCTTCGTCAGAGTTGTTTTTTATGCGGAGTTTTAATTCTTCTGGGCGATTAAGTTGACGAATAGGAGTGGAGAACCAACATGAATCGATATAAAGATTATTGCTTTGCGCAGGAGAAACAGGTATGAAAAAGCACGACAACAAGCTGTCTGGTTTAATTTCCTCAATGTTGCTTACGCTTTTCTGAAAGTCGGAAATGATGTAGCTACTTCCGCCTGTGTTCCCTTGTGATTTGAGTGCATCTTTCTGTCTGGAATAAATTTCAGACAGCGATTTTACGGATGAGCTTATTTTTACTTCGTCCAAAAGTTCGAGAAATTCTTCGCGGTTTACAAGGCGTTGCTGATACCCTTCAAAATCATTGGTGAGTAACTGAAACTTCTGTGATGGCGGAAATGCCGAGGCTATTTCTTTTGCTTTATTTTTTGCATCATTCAGCATTGTTCCTGAAGTTCCGTTGGCTTCCATGCTGAAAGAGTTATCTACAAAAATACTAGCCGCTCCTTCGGGAGTGTTTGCACTGTTGTTTTTTGCAGGTATAAACGGTTGTGCAAAAGCTAACACAAGACATGCAATGGTAAGCAGTCGCGCAGCTAATACCAAGAAATGTTTAAGTCGTGAGCGCGACTGTGTTTCAATTTTTACTTCGCGCAGAAACTGGACATTGCTGAAGTAAACAGTAACAAAGCGTCTGAAATTGAAAAGGTGGACAAATACAGGAATGGAGAGAGCCGAGAGTGCAAAGAGAAATTCAGGATAGACAAAACTCATCGGAGCGCAAAGATAAGAAAACTAATGTCAGCTATTAATTGTTTATAGAATAATAACAAGTTAATAACTCTACCAATATCTGTTGAAAAATTTTCATACAGATACTTGACTTTGAAGTATTTTTCGTAACTTTCAGCACCCTAATTATATGCCCATGAAAATTTCTACAAAACTTTCAGCAGCTTTATTCTTACTAACAGCCACGCTCAGCGCGGCTTTAGCCAATCCCACCATTCGTGAAAAAGGAGATATTCTTGTGTTGGCAGTAAATGCCGATAATGGTCTTGTTTCAGGAATTGCAGGAGAAGATGAGCTTAGTTTCGTTTGTTTTAAAAACATTACCAACGGAACAATATTTGAAATTACCGACAACGGGTGGGAACGCCAGAACCCTAATCAATGGGGCGATAGTGAAGGCACTATCCGTATTACCCGAACGGGCGCTGATATTCCTGCTGGAACAGTTGTTACTTTCCGTTTTGCCTTCGGAGATTACTCTGCAGTTTCTCCCGACAATTCATGGCAATTTACTGACCTGAATGGCGGAAGTTCTTTTGACATCAACAACGGTGGAGATCAGGTTTTCTTTTTACAAGGTGGTGCATGGACCAACTCTTCGGGCATGAACAACGCCAGTTATAACAACGGAAATGTAATCCACTCATTCAGCACCGCATCGGGTTGGGTAGCCGATGGCTCCTCAAATCAATCTAACCTATTTCCGGGAACTGATTGTTTTAGTTTTTCGGGCGCATCTTCCGACTTTTTAAAATACACAGGCTCTTTTTCAACAGTTACACAAAAAGAATGGATTGAACGCGTTAACAATAGTTTGAATTGGGAGGCATTTGCCGGAAGCACCGAATTTGCTGCTTCAGGAATAAACTACACTTCAGGACTTACACTTGCTCAAACTCCGGGATCGACAGTTTCAGGAAAATGGACAGGCAGCCGCAGCCGCGACTGGTTTGATTGCGCGAACTGGGACGACCTTTCTGTTCCATCACAAAGCACCGATATTTTCATCAACTCTAATGTTTCTAATACTGTTGAAATATCTGCAGGCAATGCTATCTGCGGTAACATAGAAATTGATGGTGGAGATTTAGTAATGAACGGATCAGCAACTCTCACAGTTGCAGGCAACCTTAGCATTTCAAGTAATGGCTCATTTAGTTTGGAAGCAAATCAACTAAATCTTTCAGGTAACTTGCTTAATTATTCTACATCTGATTTTAATGCAGGAACTTCAACAATTCACATCAACGGACCGGATCATGTAATTGGAGGAGGAAATGAAACAGAATTTTACAATCTGGTTTTGAATGGCGGAAAAACTTCGCTGTATAACAATATAAAAATATTGAACAACCTGCACATTCAAAATGCAAGTCTTTCATTAAACACAATGACTTTGTTTATTGAAAATCCGATGAGCAATGCCATTACTACAGCTCAAAACGGACGTATCGTTAGCGAAACTTTTCCAGGCTCTTATGGTTCAATTGACTGGAACATCGGACACCGCATTGGAAACTACACCTTGCCTTTCGGCACCAACGAAACAGTTTCCATAGATTTGACTTTTGGATACAACATTACTACATTAGGAACAGGTGCTATGATGGGCAGAGTTCAGTTTATCACCTACCCTACCAATGCACAAAATTATCCTTTGCCTGATGGTGTTACCCAACTGACCAATGCAGCAGGCAAAGAAGTTTATCACCGCGCGGTTGACCGTTTCTGGGTGATTGAAAACAATATTGAAAACATGGCTTTCAGCACTTTCCCGCAGATTGCCTACGTTTTTAAATACAATAATGCTGACATAACAAGCGCTGATAATGCTATTGAAAAAGACCGTTTAATTGTACGTGCTTACAATGAGGACACGAATGAATGGAGTGACTGGCTGA
>SXHM01000253.1 GCA_005773695.1 Bacteroidota bacterium | reverse complement strand
GCTTGCTGGAAAACGAAATACCTTTATAACTGCCTGCGTCCGGTAACTTACATTCAGGCTAATATTGATGCTAACTGGGTTTCATTAATAGGAACACCTCCATTTCCGGAATATTCAAGCGGACACTCATCGCAATCCGGAGCTATGAGCGAAATTATGGAATCTCTTTTCGGAACTTCTTATGCATTTGTTGATAGTACACACGGAACTAATTTCGGTGGACCGCGTTCGTTTTTAAGTTTTGATGAGGCCGCTGAAGAAGCTGCTGTATCAAGACTTTATGGTGGTATTCACTTTGAGTTTGGAAACAATACCGGCCTTGCAATGGGAAGACAAATCGGTGAAAACATCAATGACTTATTTGCAGGCTTAGCCATTGGTGTTGCTGAAAATAACACGGATGGTTTAATCTTTGAAATGTATCCTAATCCGGCAAGTGATGTTGTTACGTTTTACAGCAAAGGTTTTAGAATGGATCGTATCGAAATTTATAACATGATGGGACAACAGGTTGCTGTTAACACCTCATCTTCCGGCAAAATGGATGTTTCAGAATTTGCTCCCGGAGTTTATGCTATCAACGCTTATGATTTGAGCAAGGGGGTGATGGTTAGCAAAACAGTATTAATAAAATAAATTCTTGGTTCTATCCAAAAACAAAAAAACCTGCTTTTAGCAGGTTTTTTTGTTTTTAGTTGGTAAATTTTTTGAATTGTTCATCTACGGCTTTATCCATAGGGAGCAGAATTTTTCCAAACATGATAATTGCTTTTGCCGAGTCGGCATAGCTTTGATCTTTTAATAATGTTGAGTAATTTACAAATGCATCAGACAAAGCAGGCTCAATCAGTTTTGGTGCTTTGTAGGTTCCTGCTTCTGCGCTTTTTTGCAGTTCGGGCATAGCATCGTTCAGGCTTTTATATGCTTCGCTGCTGTTGCGCATCAGTGCATCGCATACGCCTTTTACAAACAGCAATTCAAAATTATCAGGATCTAATTTTACCATTGGTTTGTAGTAATATGATGCTGCTTTGCTGTAATCTTTTTTGTCAACAAGGGCTTTTGCTTCTTCCAGACAAGTCTGGCGAAGTTTATCTAAATACTCGCTGTTGTCTTTGTAGAAATTTAATTCCTTGTCGTAGCCTTTCATTTTTACTGCATACTTCAATGCATCCTTCAATGCACTTTTGTAATACTCTTTTATTTTGGCGTCTTCCGAAAAATGGAATTCATAGTAACACATACTGATATAGAGGTATGGCTCAGGATTTTTTGCATACTTCTCGCTTTCGCTATAGGTTTCGGCTTTGTAGGCGCAGTCTTCAAACTTACCTTTGTCGTAAAGTTCTTCTAGTTTAACTAATTCGCCACCGATTACCTGGGCTGATAAATCAGAACCAAGAAGTAAGAGGCAAGAGGCAAGAGGTAAAAAGTGTTTCATTATTTATTTTTTGTGAAGCGCAAAAATAGTTTTTTACTTTTATCGCACCGATGCGAACCATAGAAATAACAACTACCCAGAATGTAACCATTGAATATGAACTCGCTTCGTTTCGCGATCGCTTCTTTGCGTTCTTCCTTGATTTCCTGATTTTGAATTTTTCTATTCTATTCTTATATCTTTCGTGGATGTATGTTTTTGGAACGGATAGAAGCGACTATTTTCTGTACTTAGTTTTACTTCCTCTCTACCTTTTTTACTCGCCCGCAAGTGAAATTTGGATGAACGGGCAATCTCTCGGTAAAAAAGCAATTGGTATAAAAGTGGCAAAGCTTAATGGTAAACAAGCTCTTATCAGTGATTATCTGATTCGCTGGGCATTTCGATTGGTTGACATTTGGTTTTCGTCAGGCACCATTGCTGCGGTATTGGTAAACTCAACCGTGCGAGGTCAAAGGCTGGGTGATATGCTTGCGCACACTACGGTAGTTAAAACTCGCTCGTCATTAAGCATTGAGATTGCAGACGTGCTTCGCATTAATACACGAGAAAACTATGAACCTACCTACCCGCAGGTGCGCGGGTTAAGCGAAAGTGATATGTTGCTTATAAAATCAGTGATTGAGCGCACCAGAAAATATAATAACAAGGCACATATTGAGGCGCAGGATATGCTGGTCCAAAAACTAAAATCAGTTTTGGATATTGCCGAAACGCCAAAAGACAATGTTGCTTTTTTGAAAACGTTATTGAATGATTATATTGTTTTAACACGATGATTTTTTCACATCAAAGAAGCTAAGTTTATTACTTCTCATTTCGCCTTAGATCCTTTGCTTTATAATCCAACAAAATGAAAGCCCTTTTCAAAATTTTACAACCCCTTTTCTCCGTTTGGAGTTACCTGATTTTTTTTCTGTTTGTGGCTGTAAGTTTATTTATTACTCCGCTTATAATTATTGTAGGAGGCAAAAACTACATCTTGCCCTTGATGCGGTATTACCGCCTCTGGAGTGATATATGGTTTACGCTCAGTTTTATGAAACAGGATTTTACGGGCTACGAAAATATTGACCCCAAGCGCGCCTATGTAATTTCGGGCACACACTCATCTACGCTGGATTTATTTGCCTGCGGTTCGTCAATAAAAATGGCTTATAAAACATTGGCAAAAGTGGAGACTGCAAAAATTCCTGTAATTGGTTATCTTTTTCGAGTGGCTTGTTTGTTTGTTGACCGCAGTAGTCCCGAAAGCCGCAAGGCAAGCATTGATAAGATGATACAGGAATTGCGCAAAGGCACTTCCATTCTTATTATGCCCGAAGGCACACGTAATCGCACAGGCAAACCGTTGAAAGAATTTCATGACGGGGCTTTCCGCATTGCTATAGAAACACAAACACCCTTGCTGCCAATGGTGGTTTTAAACTGCCGCAAGCTGATGCCAATGGATACCTTATTAGTAACACCGGGAACCGTGAGTGTGCGTTTTTTGAAACCGATTGAAACCATTGGCATGACCGAAAAAGATATTCCCACGCTAAAAGAAAGAGTTTATAAATTGCAGGAAGATGTGATTTTGAGGGAGGATGTTTTCTTTGAGTCAAGTAGGAGTTAGGCAAGTAGCCAAATAGGGATTGCTAGCTGCCTACTTTTCTATTTGCCTACATCCCTTATTTATGGTTTCTTTGCGCCTAACCACTATTTGACTACTTGCCTAACTCCTATTTGGCATAAAAATGATTACAATCTACACCGATGGCAGTGCACTTGGTAACCCCGGACCGGGGGGCTATGGCATTGTTCTTTTGAAAGACCATCACCGCAAAGAGGTTTCGCAGGGTTTCAGACTTACTACCAACAACCGTATGGAGCTGCTCAGCGTTATTGTTGCGCTGGAAATGATAAAAGTGGCCAACAGCCATGTTACCATTTATTCCGATTCTAAATACGTAGTTGACTCGGTTGATAAGGGATGGGTTTTTGGCTGGGTAAAAAAAGGCTTTAAAGACAAAAAGAATGTTGACCTCTGGAAACGCTTTCTGTTGATTTACCCCAAACACCACATAAAATTCAAGTGGGTAAAAGGTCATGCCGCCAACCCCTTGAACGAGCGCTGCGACCAACTTGCAGTAGCAGCTTCCAACAGCCGTGATTTATTGGTGGATGAAGGCTATGAAGCTATCCGCAAGGCCGAAGGATTGTTTTAGCAACATAATAGTCCCTATTTTTTAGCAGTTACCATACCTTTTAACCTTTATCGGCTCTTCAAAATGGCCCTTTTGGCTATTCTAAAATGAGATTTTTTATAAAAAATTTAAGTTTAGCATAGTGTGTGGGTGCTTCCCACTATCCATTTTAGTCGATCCTTATATTCTAATGATAAG
>SXHM01000252.1 GCA_005773695.1 Bacteroidota bacterium | reverse complement strand
CGAAATTCTACAGATTTTGGGCATATCACTTTTTGATAAAACCCAATTAAATCAACTACTTTCAGAACCCGTCTATCAAAATGTCAAAGAACAAAACTATAATCAATTAAAAATCAACTTCATCTAATCGGACACTAATGCCATTATTTAAAAAACGATGTTGCGAAAATTACGAAATTTGACAAACCGGAAAGACAAAACAAATAGTGTTATCTGCTGTTATAATAATACCATGAAAAAAACTTTAGTACTTGGAGCAACCGATAATCCCGCTCGATACGCTTATCTTGCTGTTGAAAAATTGTTGCGTTTTAAACATGAAGTTGTCCCTGTTGGACAGAAACAAACAGATGTTTTAGGATTAAAAATACAAACAGGACAACCTTCGATTGAAAACATTGACACCGTTACCTTGTATTTAAATCCAAAGAATCAGGAGCAGTATTACAATTATATTCTATCCCTAAAACCAAAACGAATCATTTTCAATCCCGGAACAGAAAATCAGGAATTTGAAAAGATGGCTGAAGCAAATGGAATTGAAACTGTGGAAGGGTGCACATTGGTTATGCTTTCTGCAGGGCAGTATTAAAAAAGGGGCTTTCGCCCCTTTCTATTTAACAATTTCTTCTGCTTATTTAATTATCTCCAGCGAGCGTTTAATAAACGCTGCCAAATCCTCGCCTTTCAATAAATTTTGAGATAGCAACGCCAAATCAGCCAACTGTTTCGCTGTTTGATTTTTTTTCTGCTCATCCTTCTCATCCAGTATTTTCGTTACAAGGGGATGATTGGAGTTCACTACCAAATTATACATCTCGGGCATGTTTCCCATAAATCCTCCCGGTTGCATTTTCTGCATCTCCATCATTCTGCGCATGAATTCATTCTGCGTAATAATAATCGGATTGTCTTTTTCACTGAGGCTTTCAAACATTACTGTAAATTTCTCTTTTGCAACCTGCGATTCAAAAACTGGTTTCAGAGCTTCTTCCTGTTCTTTGCTGAGTTTCGAAACCTGTGCTTCATCCTTCTTAATCAACTTATCAATTGTGTCGCCATCCACACGGGTGAAGTGTGAGTTTTCAAATTTACGTTCAACCAAATTGATGAAATGGCTGTCTAATTGTCCATCCATTTCCAACACATCATAACCTCTGTCTATTGCTGATGCAACAAATGTATGTTGTGCAGTTTTATCTGATGTATAGAGGTAAATCAGGTTTTTCTCTTTATCGGTTTGGGCAACTTTAATATGTTCTTTGTATTCATCAAACGTGAAACATTTGCCTGCTGTATTTTTGAATAAATAAAACTTTGCTGCACGTTCGTAAAATTTCTCATCGGTCAGCATACCGTATTGAATGAACACACGGATATCGTCCCATTTCTTTTCAAAATCCGCGCGGTCTTTTTTAAATAAGTCTTCTAATTTATCAGCAACTTTTTTAGTAATGTGGCTGCTTATTTTTTTTACGTTGCTATCGCTTTGCAGGTAGCTTCGCGAAACGTTCAACGGAATATCTGGTGAGTCTAAAACACCATGAAGCAGCGTTAAAAATTCAGGAACAATTCCTTCTACCGAATCAGTTACAAAAACCTGATTGCTGTACAACTGAATTTTATTTTTCTGAATTTCCATGTTCTGTTTCAAACGCGGGAAATAAAGAATACCAGTGAGGTTAAAAGGGTAATCAACATTCAAATGAATATTGAAAAGCGGGTCTTCAAAAGTGTAAGGATAAAGTTCGCGGTAGAACGAATTGTAATCCTCATCTTTTAAATCCACAGGCTTCTTAGTCCATGCAGGGGTTGGATTGTTGATAACGTTATCAACTGTTTTCTTTTCATCTTTTGCATTTTCTCCTTCGCCAACTTTTTCAGTAATTTCTTTCGTTCCGAATTTAATATGAACAGGAAGAAACTTGCAGTATTTATTGAGAATAGTCTCAATCCTGTTTTTGTCATTAAACTCTAACGAGTCATCAGCGAGGTGAAGAATAATTTCTGTACCTCTTTCTTTTTTATCGCTTTTAGAAAGCGTGTATTCAGGACTTCCGTCACAAACCCACTTCACGGCAGGTTTGGTTTTCATATAGGACTTAGTATTAATCTCCACTTCTTTTGAAACCATGAACGAAGAATAAAATCCCAGACCAAAATGTCCGATTATGGTATTTTCTTTCGCTTTGTCTTTGTATTTTTTCAAAAATTCTTCAGCACCTGAGAAAGCAACCTGATTGATGTATTTCTCCACTTCTTCTTCACTCATACCTATTCCATTGTCTTTTATGGTAATAGTTTTGGCTTTCTCATCATGAATAACTTCTACCTGCCAATTGCTTTCTTCTTCGGTGAATTTACCAAGCTGTTTCAACGTTTTCAATTTCTGAACTGCATCAACGGCATTGGAAACCAATTCGCGTAAAAATATTTCGTGGTCTGAGTAAAGGAATTTTTTGATGATTGGAAAAATGTTCTCGGTCTGAACATTGATTTTTCCTTTAGTTGATTTTTCTTCGGTAGCAGTTGACATATATTGTTGATTTTAAATTGTTAATGGATAATTGAAGTGGCAAGCGCAACTCAATAGCTGTGCCAAGCGGAAATAACTGACAAAATGACGTTGGTATTCGTCACCCTGAACTTGTTTCAGGGTCTTTCTTTGAGAGATGCTAAAACAAGTTCAGGATTAAGGAGGCTACTCCTTTGCCGAATTTGCCTGCAAGAGCAGCGCAACAGATGTTTTACCTTGTTTGTTGGCAAGCGAAAGCGGTGTATCACCTTGATTAGACATAAGGTTTACTACTGCACCTTTGTCAATCAGCACTTTTACCACATCTTCTTTGCCTTGGTAGCTGGCAGCATGCAATGCAGTCCAGCCGTCTCCATTAGCAAAATGAATGGCTGCCCCTTTTTCAATCAGTTGTAATGCTATTTCAGAATTACCCGACATGATAGCTGTATAGAGTGGTGTTGGCTCAGTTGTAGAATTTACATCCGCACCGTTTTCAAGCAATAGTTTTACAATTGGTGTCTTGTTCATCTGCAACGCTATAATCAAAGGAGCCCAATCGGTTTCGGCTTGTGCATTTACAACTTCCGGAAATTTTTTCATGATTGCTTTCATCATATCCACATTTCCTGAGCGCAGATAAGTCATGAATTTATCCTTACCCAAAAAATTAATGTCTACCTGTTTCCGGTCGGGACTATCAATGGTAACTTTCTGTGTCCATTTTTCTTTTCCTCCCGTCATAGTTGCATCAACGGTGTGTTCGCCAAATGTGAGCACAAAACTTTTGGTGCTATCGGCCTTCATGTCAGCAACTTTTTTCCCGTCAATATTGATGGTGCAGGCAAGGTCGGGTTTAAGTACCAGAGATGATTTGCGATTGCTGACTACCTTTGTTGTCTGAGACTTTGCAGTAAGTGCAATAGCAGTAATGATAAAAAGCACACAGAAAAATTTCACAAGAAAATCAATTCTGTTATTGATAAAAATATTCATGGT
>SXHM01000251.1 GCA_005773695.1 Bacteroidota bacterium | reverse complement strand
TTTCGAACAGGTGTTTGAATCGTTCGCCTCGGTTGTAAGTGAATTTATGCAGTCCTATAAAATCTCCGCCCCATTCGCATTGGTCACCTGTGCAGAAGAGAGGTGTATTGTTGGCATTATAAACGTAGCCGCAATCCGGGTTTTTTACTGTTGGCATTTTGTCATAAGGAACAATATCGGTCCATTTATAGTTGGATGAAATTCCCAAAATAGGCTGACTCCAATCTAAACCCGGATTCCGTAAAGGAACATTTCCGCCTGAGTGCAAATAGACATTTCCGTCAATATCGCCATACACAATATTGAAAAGCGGAATGGCTTTCATCTTCACAGCATTTTCAAATTCGGTGAGATTTTTTGCCTTGTTCATCTGAAATCATTGGTCGGTAGCGCGTATGTCGTTGTATGAAGGAAACCTGATGGCATACAATCCTTCTTTGCTTTTGTAGGTGGGTCCGTATTCGGTAAGCAGAATTTTTTTCTTGACACTGAAAACCATTCCGGCAATTTTTACTTTCAGTTTTGCAACACGTACACCAAAGTTTTTCCATGCTCCGTCATATTTGTATTGCTTTTTATTTTTCGGATTGATTTCCATTTTATAAATGTCACCAAACGTGTGATAATTGGTAGTGTGCGCCCAGCCCAAATATCTGTTTGTGCCGACAAAAATGTTGGTTCCTCCCGGAAATAATCCGCCAATAATATCCCAACCTTCTTCACTCTGCACATGCGCTTCATACCATGCAAAACGCCCTTCCAGCGGCTGATGCGAGTTAATGGCGAGATATGTTTTTCCGTCTTCGGTTTGCGAAGGGGCAATGGCGATTGCGTTTGAACCTACATCATTTATTTCGTAAAATTCTTTTATGCGCAAATCACGGATTGATTTCAACGCCATACCAACACCCGCCAACAACGATGTTTGCAAAACAGAACCTTTCAGCAAATCTTTTTCTGCTAGTGGAAATGCTTTTTTGTACATGACTTCTTTCGGATGAGCGGCTGCATAGGCATTCAATCCCTGAACATAACCTGATAAAACCTTTTTGTATTCGGGTGAAATTCTACTTTCATAATCTGCCTCAACAACTGAATCAATATTCAGAAACTGTAAACCAAAATCAAACAACACCCCTTCTTTTCCCAGCACTCTGCCCAACATTTTTTTACTCGCCAGAATATTGTATTGTATATTTTTAAAATCATCTTCACTGTGTGCCCATGCCAACCCAAAAGCTGCGTCAGCATCAGTTTTTCCGAAGATATGAGGAACCCCGAATTCATCGCGGGCAATGGTTATTTCCTGCGGGTTAACTTGCGCGAATGAAACATGCAAAAAGCAAAAAGTAAAAAGAATTGAAAACGAAAAACGCATAAATAATATGGAATTAGAGGCGGCTAAAGTACCAATCAAAATTCATTTTCATTTGTTCTGTTTCTTTACGTTCTTTGTCATTGCAAACGTTTAGAAAATTATGTCAAGAATTTTAACAGGAATACAAAGTTCGGGAATACCCCATCTGGGAAATATTCTGGGTGCGATAATGCCTGCCATTGAGCTTTCAAAAAAATCAGAAAACGAATCATTTTTTTTCATTGCTGATTTACATTCGCTTACTACTATTAAGGATGCAGCAGCCCGCAAACACAATGTTTATTCTGTTGCTGCAACATGGTTGGCATTTGGTTTTGATACCGAAAAAAATTATTTCTACCGCCAAAGCGATATAAAAGAAGTTACCGAACTTACCTGGTACCTGAGTTGCTACACACCTTTCCCGATGCTGGCAAACGCACATTCGTTCAAAGATAAATCGGATAAACTTTCGGATGTGAATGCAGGGCTTTTTACTTATCCCGTACTGATGGCTTGTGATATTTTGCTGTACGATGCCAACTTTGTTCCCGTTGGTAAAGACCAGATGCAACATCTGGAAATGACACGTGACATTGCAGAATCATTTAATCATAAATACGGTGAAACATTTGTTGTTCCAGAAGGAAAAGTAGATGAAAACGTAATGATTGTTCCGGGAATTGACGGACAGAAAATGAGTAAGTCTTACAACAACTTCATTGATATTTTTTTGTCGGATAAAGAATTAAAGAAAGTGGTCTTGTCAATCATTACCGACAGCACACCTCTTGAACAGCCTAAAAACCCTGATACCTGCAATGTTTTTGCCTTGTATAAATTAGTTGCATCGTCTTTACAAGTTGAAGAGATGCGCCAGAATTATCTACGTGGTGGCTATGGCTACGGACATGCAAAAACTGCGCTCTACGAAGTAATTGTTCAGCGTTTTGAAAAAGAGCGCAAACAGTACAACGAATATATGAGCAACCCCGCAGATCTTGAAAAACAATTGGAAGCCGGAGCAGAAAAGGTTCGCAAAATTGCAGTTAATACCATGGAAAGAGTAAGAGAGAAGATTGGATTTTAGGCTGTAAACCTGAGCAGCTTTATTTTTCTAAATTCTTTTTTGTAATCTCCAAATGCTGGTCAACATGATGCATAGTGAAATAGAGCATTTCTCTTACCGTTAGTTTCCCCAACAGCGGATGAGGCAAAATGTATTCATCCAATTGCTGTTCCGAAAATGAATTGACTTGTTTGCAAAGTTTTTCCACTTTTGAATTTACCTGTTTGCAGAGTTTTTCTTTTTTGTCGTAACTGATTGAAGGTGGAACAAATGCTCCAGTTGCAATACCACCTTTAGCTAATTTCTCTTTATATCTGCTTACTAATTCATCATACGATTTTGAAGAGCGGTTTGCTTTGCCAAACAATAACCCCGGGACAAATTTCGGCAACATAAATACCTGCACTAAGGGTGAAACACTGCGGAAGATATGGTCTAACTGTTGCCCTGCTGTCCACTTGTTTCCTTTTGAAAAAGTAAAGTCATTTTCATTCAACATTTGAATATATGAAGTGAATGCTTTATGTCTTTCACTTAGTTCATTATTAATCTGCTGTTTAGTCATGATTTCAATTATTAAATCGTTTTATATCCACTTCATTATCCAAAGGTAAACCGCTTTCAATGTGCTCTGCAAATTGCTTTGCAAAAAACGGAGCAATCATCACGCCCTTTGTACCCATACCATTAAAAATACCTATGCGTTTGTCTTCAGAATATAAACCTATCAATGGCCTGCGGTCTTTTACCGTAGGCCTTATTGCAGCAGCCTGGTCAAGAATTTCATACTTGCATTTCAAAATTTTTTTCAATTTTTCTGTTAAATCAAGCTTTCCTTT
>SXHM01000250.1 GCA_005773695.1 Bacteroidota bacterium | reverse complement strand
GTGAAGCGCCGCGTGCAATCGAGGCATTCGCGGCGCCGGCGGATCACACCTTGGTCGTTGCAGGCCCTGGAGTCGATGACCTTGTCTTCGATGGCCTTGCAAAACGGGCCGCGCATGGCTCGCTTTGCGGAGCCTGTGGTTTATTTACCAATATGATTTTGGTTTTTTCTATTACCGGTGTTGGTTTTTCTTCCGCATACTGAACATCTTTTTTAGCCCATGATTTCAGGAAGCCCAATTTACCAAGCACTTCATCTTTTTCTACATCGCCCACTACAACTAATTTAGATATAGTAGGAGAAAACTTGCTTTCGTAATATGCTTTAACATCATCCAGTGTAATTGAACCAACAGTTTCCATTGTTCCGGAAGAAGGTATGCTCATAATGTGATTTTTACCATAAACCGCTTCTTTGAAATTGTTATCGGCAATAACTGTAGGTTGAGTAATCTGATTGGCAATTCCTTCTATCTGTTGTTGCTTAAGACGGTTAAAATCTTCCATTGAAAATTTAGGTTTCATCATTTTTTCTTCCAGCAACTCCAATGTTTTATCTAAATTCTTCTTCAATGATGATACGCTTACGGTAATCTCTTCATTACCGGCATTAATATCAATGCTACTTCCCAATACTTCCAGTTTGTTAGCGATTTCTTCTCCTGTAAAATTCTGTGTTGATTCGCCAAGTAAATCAGCAGTAAGCGAAGCAATACCTGATTTTGCTGCATCCTCAAAACGGTGTCCGGCACGGATAGAAATTCGCAACGCTACAGTTGGTACTTCATCATTTTTTGCTCCGATTGCAGCTAAACCGTTATCAAAATTCTCTGTCCAGTAATCAGGTACTTTAATAGAAGGATTAGCTCCTGCTGCAGGTTGTTTGCTGCGATCAAAACCTTCGGGATCTTTTGCTTTGTTGTATACCAAACCTTTGTATTGTTCATCGTTAGGAACAAATGTAGAGTCAACAAATTTTGGTGTGTAGTTATCTTCTTTAGCCGCAAGTTGTTTTTGACCTTTAGGATAAACACTTAAAACAACAGCTTTCTGACCTTTAATATACGTATTGAAAACACGTTTTACATCTTCTTTGGTAACATCAGCATAACGCTTAAGCTCATTTTGAATATAGTTAGGGTTTCCCGTAAAAGTCTGATAGCTGGCAAGCAAACTGGCTTTGCCGTCAACGCTGGAAAGTTCATTTATCAGTTGGTTTTCAATCATTGCTTTGGTGCGGTTCAAATCATCGTCATTGATTTCGCGTGTTTCAAACTCATCAATTGATTTACGAATAACGCCTTCCATTTCAGCCAGTGTTTTTCCGGGAAAAGGAAGAACAGTTAATTGAAACTGTCCTGCTAATTCCATGCAAGGGTGAGCAACATTTGCCTGAACAGCCAACTGTGGTTTTTCAAAATTTTGATAGAAAATAGAATTTTTTCCTCCGCCCATAATGTCGGCAAGAATATCCAGAGGAGCTTCGTCAGGATGACGGTTTCCAACTGTTGGGTATGCAAACTGAATTAATGGAAAACGGATATTGTCTTCATAAGAAATATAACGGTCTTCAGGAAGTGTAGTTTTTTCAATAGTCATAGGTTTTACTTCAGGGCCAACAGGAATTGGTCCGTAATATTTTTCAACCAGCTCAACTACCTGTTTAGGGTCAACATCACCGGCAACAGTTAAGGTAGCATTGTTTGGTCCGTACCAACGCAGGAAAAAGTGTTTCAAATCATCCAGTGTAGCTCTGTCTAACTCGGCTAAGTAGCCGATAACAGGCCATGAATAAGGATGTCCTTGCGGATACATTGCCTGAGCAACTTTTTCACCAATCAAACCATAAGGACGGTTATCATAACTCTGTCCGCGCTCGTTTTTAACAGTAGCACGTTGGTTTTCAAATTTCTTTTGAGTAACAGCATCTAACAGAAAGCCCATACGGTCAGCTTCTAACCATAATGCAGTTTCTAACTGATTAGAAGGCAGTGTTTCAAAATAGTTAGTGCGGTCGCTGTTGGTAGTTCCGTTCAGTTCGCCACCTGCTTCTGATACAATTTTAAAGTGTTGCTCATCTGCAACGTGGTCAGAACCCTGAAACATCATGTGTTCAAAGAAGTGAGCAAAGCCTGAACGTCCTAATTCTTCACGTGACGAACCTACGTGATACGTAACATCTACGTGTACAATAGGATCGCTGTGGTCTTCGTGAACCAAAAGTGTTAAACCATTAGGCAACACATATTTCTGATAAGGAATTACGATTTCATCGCCTTTCTTTTTTACTTCTTCCACCAGCTTGGTTCCAAACTTAGTGGTGGTGTTGTTATTGCACGATACCAGAAAGGTAACGGCTGCAATAAATGCTAAAATTCTTTTCATTTTATTAGTGTTTATTTTTTTTAATTTGACCGCAAAGGTAAAAAAAGGGCTTATCGTTCAACATTTTGCGGAAATTGTGAATGTTAAGAAGTGTTAAAATATTGGCTTCGTAAAATTTATCAGCCCGTGCAATCACAACACATCAGAAATTCAAAATAGCCTTTGCACCCGATTCCTTTTGAGTAAAAGGTAAAGTAAAAAAGTATGAGAATACCCAGCATTCCTAATCCAAAGTACGACAACTTTTGCGGTTCGTCTTTATGTAACAAAACCTTAATAGTTCTGCTTGAAAACATAAGTGATGAGAAAATAATTACCAATCCGACAAAGAAATAGATCATCAATGTTTTAAGATTATTTGGAAAATTAGTAGCTGCAACCAAAGCCATACCCACCAGATATGGAATAAGAATTACTTTGAAAATAAAATTTCTTCTGAACTGACCTTTTTTCAACTGATCTTTCGACTCAGCATTGCGCAAGAACTGGTAGGTGAAAAATAAGCCACTGCCAATCATCAGTAATCCCGAAAATCCTGAAATCATCCATTTTACAGAAAGGCCCAAATATTTGTAAGCTGCCACAACACCAAAAGCAATATGCCCCGGTGGGTCGGGTTTAAATTCATAAAAAGGCACAGCCATCAATTTTCCAAGAAACATTATCAGGCCAATAACGCTAACCCATAAAAAGAAAATACGGTACCATTTATTTTTTTCTTTTACCCTTAAAAATACTCTGAAAAAAATTATTCCAAGCACTAAATTCATAATGCCGCTTATCAGAAAAACTCGCTTTACGTTATAAGGAGTCCACATATCATAAGCACTGTATTTTATGGAGTGGATATACATTACTGGTTTCAATCCAAAATAACTTGCAGCAAAGGCAGTGCTGTATTCGTTAATAAAATGCAGCATAAGAAATGCAGCAGCAAATGATACAATTGAGTTTATAGTAAGTG
>SXHM01000249.1 GCA_005773695.1 Bacteroidota bacterium | reverse complement strand
TTCATGGAAGACTAATCTAAATTATAACGCAACCAATAACGGACTTGACTCGAGCCAGAACTTTATTCCGCAGCGCACGATACAAACCATTACAATTTCGGAGCAATTCAGCCCGTGTATAGGTATTGACATGACATTTAATAACAGTTTGATTGCAAAATTTGAGTTGAAGAAAAGCCGGACTCTTTCACTGAGTATGGTAAACACGCAGGTTACTGAAATAAAAAGCGATGAGTGGGTAATGGGTTTGGGCTACCGTTTTAAAAATGTGAAGTTCCCGATTAAATTAGCCAAAGGCAAAAAGAAACCGGTAAGCGATGTAAACATGCGGGTTGATTTGAGTATTCGCGACAACCGCACAATTATCCGCAAAATTGAAGACGATGTGAACCAGCCAACGGCCGGACAGCAACTGACTACCATTAAATTCTCGGCCGACTATGTGCTAAGCCCGCGGTTTAACATCCGCGCCTTCTACGACCGGATTATTACCAAGCCGGTTATCTCCTCTTCCTTCCCAACGGATAATACTAACGCGGGGATAGCGCTGCGATTTACGCTAGCTCAATAGAGCATCACATAGAAAGCAAAACCTCTGACAAGGAAGCAAAGACTCATATTAGTAAATTTAATAAGCAGCTAAACCCTAACCCCAATCAGGGTAACATCATCGGTTTAATCTTTAAACCACCCCGAATACATGACATAGTTTTCGGCAATGCCTTTAATAAGGGTAGCAGTTTGTTCGGCATTTAAGGTCTTTACTTTTTTGGCAGGAACACCGGCATAGATGCAGCCACTTTCAACATGTGTGTTTTCCAAAACTACAGCACCGGCAGCTATGATAGTATTTTCTTCTACCACTACGTTGTCCATAACAATAGCACCCATTCCAATCAGCACGTTGTCTTTTACTGTACAGCCATGCACCAAAGCATTGTGTCCGATGGAAACGTTGTTGCCAATTGTAGTTGCTGCTTTTTTATAGGTGCAATGAATAACGGCACCGTCCTGCACATTTACGCGATTACCCATGAGGATGTAATGCACATCACCGCGCACAACTGCATTGAACCACACGCTGCATTCGTCACCCATTACTACATCTCCAATCACGGTTGCGTTTTCGGCCAGATAACAGTTGTTTCCGAACTTAGGGTGTATTCCTAAAACAGGTTTTATAAGTGCCATGATACTTCTTTCTATTTCATAATTGGAATAAGGATATTTGACTTGGTTAAGTAAAAATCCAACCGTCATTCAAATAACAATTCAGCATAAAAACATTCCACACAATATTAAAGAGCAGCACAAAAACAAAAACAATTTTGGTGAACACATTTTTAAAAGGCTGTAAATAAAACAGCAAAATAAAATTTAAGAAAACAGCAAAGAATCCCATACTGTAAAATTCCCAAGTACCAAGAAAAGAGGAGAACGAGTATGTAAACAAAGCCGGTAAAAACGTAAAAACAAATAAAGCAAGTTTCTGATTTGATTCTAATTTTTTAAAGCTTTTAAAGCTCAAAACGCAGAACGCAAAAAAGAAAGGTGTACACATAACATAACGAAACAAACCGTGCAGGTTTCCGCCCTGAAATAGAAGAATAAAAAAAGTTGCGCCCAACATATAAAACACTGTAAAGTTAAAAAGCTCATCGCGCTTATTCAGTATTGGGACTTTCACAAAAATATTTTTTGCAAGCAGATAAATCAGAAGCGGTATCAAAAGAAAAAGTATAGCAATATTCAGACTAAAGCCTTCCTGAGACCAATCACGCAGGTTATGCGGCAACTGTAGTTTGTGGTCCCAGTATTTATGAATATGAATAAAATTAAAGTAATGTTCCGGATGAAAGTTATATTGAACAGCTCCAATTAACATAGTCCCTAAAATTACAGGCAAAAGATTCATGAAAATTGTTTTCAGCAGCGAATAATATTCTTTGGTGGTTAAAAACATGTAGACATCTTTAGTGATAATTGCCATTCCAATAATAACTGCAGCCGGTCTGGTCATACAACACAATAACATGCCAATGAAATACAAGGCGTATTTATTTTTCAACATTCCGTAAAATGCAAGACATATGGTGAAAAAGAAAACAGATTCGGCATAAGGAATAAAGAAACACACAGCACCCGGCAAAGAAATCAACGCACTGTATTTTAACATATTTTCATTGTTTTCAAGTGAAAAATCAAGAGCTTTAAAAAGAATAATCAAACTCAAAACAAAAAGCAGAAAATTAAAAATACTGATGCCGACAGCAGATAAACCTGTCAACTCCCATATCAATGGAAACAGAGGAAAAAATGCAAAAATATAGTCTCCAACTTTTGTCTGATCATAATGATTGTTGCGAATAAAAAGGAAGTGCTCCGCATCCCATCGAATGAGATTCTCGTTGGTTACTTTTTCAAATGCTTTGTCGGGTGCAGTAATTTCACCATTGACTTTTTGAATTTGGCGAATATGTTTACCAATTGTAGCATCATAGAACGTTTTATTCTGAAAAAGAATGTTGGTTCCCCATGCAAGTAACAGCATCAAAACTCCCACTGCAAAAGGTTTCAGAATTGACCCCATCATTTATTTTGCGTTGAATAAACCGTATTTCAGAATGCAATAGATGGCACGGAAACCGTCTTTCCATCCTATTTTTTTTCCTTCCTCGTAAGTACGACCGTAGTAGGAGATACCAACTTCATAAATTCTGATATTTTGTATCCGTGCAATTTTTGCTGTTACCTCGGGTTCAAAGCCAAAACGATTTTCCACTAAATTCAGGCTTTTCACCATTTTGCTATCAAACAGTTTGTAGCAGGTTTCCATATCCGTCAGGTTCAGGTTGGTGAACATGTTTGACAGAAAAGTGAGAATATTATTTCCGATGGAATGCCAGAAAAATAAAATCCGGTGTGGGTTGCCACCCATAAAACGGGAACCGTAAACCACATCAGCAAAACCATCAACGATGGGTTGCAACAGCAAATTAAATTCCTGAGGATTGTATTCTAAGTCCGCATCCTGCACAATCAGGTAATCACCCGTTGCCAACTGAATTCCTTTGTGAATAGCTGCTCCCTTCCCCTGATTTTTTTCCTGATTATACAATTGAATTTTATGAGCAGGGTGCTCCGCAATATATTTTTCCAATACCACTTTTGTATCATCGGTTGAGCAATCGTTTACGATGATAATTTCTTTTTCAAAACTACCGATTAGTTGCACAGCATTTACCTTGTCAAGAATAAGATGAATAGTGCGTGCTTCATTGTAAGCAGGGATAATAATGGAAAGTTTTTTAGCACACATCGGCTTATTCTATGTTGGTATTTTTAATGATGTAAAGCGGACGGTTACGGATGTTAGCACTCATGCGACTAATGTATTCGCCAATAATACCGATGGAGATTAGTTGTATTCCTCCGATGAAAGTAATGGCCAACATCAGCGATGTCCAGCCAGGCTCATATACTTTTAAAATATAACGCGAGTAAAGCGCATACAAAATCATCAGAAACGAAAAGCCTGAAACCACAAAGCCTGCACCTGTTGCAAATTTTAAAGGAAAATTGGAGAATGATGTTATGCCGTCCAGCGAAAAACGAATCATCTTGCTGTAGGTATAGCCTGTTTCTCCTGCCTGTCTTTCGTCACGGTCATACTCCACAAATGTTTGCTCAAAACCCACCCACGAAATTTGTCCGCGCAGAAATTTTTCTTTTTCTGGCATGCTCTTGACAATATCGGCTACCTGTTTGCTCATAATCCTAAAATCACCTGTATCAACAGGAATGGAGATGGAAGTAATGCTACTCAAAAGACGGTAAAACGATCGTGCCGTAAACTTTTTCAGAAAACTTTCTCCTTTACGTGCTCTGCGTTTTGCATACACTACATCAAAGCCGTTTTGCATTTTATTGAACATCTCAATAATCAACTCAGGAGGGTCTTGCAGATCGGCATCAATAATTACAATTGCATCGCCTGATGCTTTATCCAATCCGGCACTTACAGCAACCTGATGACCGAAGTTGCGGCTAAAGTCAATGTATTTTACAAATGTATTTTTTGCTGCTAAGGCTTTTATCAGCGCAATGGAATTATCGCGGCTGCCATCATTCACAAAAAGAAATTCAGGTTCCACATCCATTTTTGAAACAACAGTATTCAGGCGTTCAAAAAGAGCAGGAATATTTCCTTCTTCGTTGTAAATGGGAATAATGACGGAGAGCTTTTTTTTCATTCAGGTTTAGTCAAGTATCATTTCAGGAATTTCTCCATCCACAATTAATTTACCTGCTGTTGCATTTTGAATATGTTCAACTGAAATACCGGGAGCTCGCTCCAACAACTTAAATCCGCCTTCTGGTAATACATCTAACACACCAAGTTCCGTTACAATTTTTTTCACGCAGCGTAAACCTGTGATTGGCAATGTGCAGGAGGGTAACAGTTTCGATTCTCCTGCTTTATTTACATGCTGCATGGCAACAATTATATTTTTTGCAGAAGCAACTAAGTCCATGGCGCCTCCCATTCCCTTTACCATTTTACCGGGAATTTTCCAGTTGGCAATATCTCCGTTTTCGCTTACTTCCATTGCACCAAGAATAGTCAGGTTTACTTTTTGTGCGCGTATCATTCCAAAACTCATTGCTGAATCGAAAATGGCTGCACCGGGAAGTAGCGTTACCGTTTGTTTTCCGGCATTAATTAAATCAGCGTCCTCATCACCCTCAAAAGGAAATGGCCCCATACCCAGAATTCCGTTTTCACTTTGTAACACCACATTCACACCATTAGGAATATAATTTGCACAAAGAGTTGGAATGCCAATGCCAAGGTTTACATAATATCCGTCTTTTATTTCTTTCGCAATGCGTTTTGCGATTCCGTTTTTATCAAGCATGATTATCTTTTTCTTACGGTTCTTTGTTCTATTCGCTTCTCGTATTTTTCTCCTTGAAAAATATGGGTAACATATATTCCGGGTAAGTGAATTTCTTGCGGATTAAGTTCTCCGGGCTGAACTAATTCTTCTACTTCAGCAATGGTTATTTTTCCTGCCATGGCAACCAAAGGCGAGAAATTTCTTGCTGTCATCCTGAAAACTAAATTTCCAAGCGTATCGCCCTTCCAGGCTTTTACAATGGAGAAATCAGGCTCGAAAGCATATTCCATCAGGTAATCTTTTTCTTCGCCATTGAATTTAAATCTGCGCAATTCTTTTCCTTCAGCTACTTCAGTTCCAACACCTGCAGGCGTAAATATTGCAGGCATTCCGTAACCGCCAGCCATAAGGCGTGTAGCCAAAGTTCCTTGCGGAATTAAATCCACTTCCAGTTCACCACTCAACATCTGGCGTTCAAACTCTGCGTTCTCGCCAACATAAGACGAAATCATTTTTTTAATCAGCTTTTTTTGAAGCAATAATCCCAACCCAAAATCATCTACACCTGCATTATTAGAAATGCAGGTCAGATTTTTCTTTCCTTTTTTAACCAAAGCTGCAATACTGTTTTCAGGAATTCCGCACAAGCCAAACCCGCCCAACGCAAGTGTCATTCCATCTTCAAGTCCTGCCAATGCTTCATCTGCATTCTTTACTGTTTTATTCATTTATCTTAATCGTATTGATTGTCTTTATTCTTGTTTTGAAGTTTTTCTTTAACGAATCTCACGCAATCCAGTTCCACTTTTATAGGTGTTGAAGGTCGCTCAAATGGTCCTTGTGAAATACTAAGAGTTGGGTCTGCATACACTTTTTTCATGTATAATGCCCAAATTGGTAAAGCCATGGAAGCGCCCTGACCCAGAGCCATTCCGCGGAAGTGTGCGCTGCGGTCTTCGCAACCTACCCATGCACCCGAAACTAAGTTTGGTGTTAAACCCATAAACCATCCATCACTGTTGTTTTGTGTTGTTCCTGTTTTTCCGGCAATAGGGTTCATAAGTTTGTAGCGGTAGCGCAAACGAACGCCCGAACCGCCTTGTACAACACCTTCCAGCAAGTTCAATGTAACATAAGCAGTTTCTTCGCTCATGGCTTCATTAGTTAGCGGAACAAATTCCTGAAGTACATTTCCGTTTTTATCTTCAATACGTGTAATGTAAACAGGTTTTGTATAAACCCCTTTATTAGCAAAAGTTGAATTTGCACCCACCATTTCATACACCGAAATGTCAGGTGTACCTAAGCATATAGAAGGAACAGGTTCCAGCGATGAAGTAACACCCATTTTGCGAACCAGATTAATAACCGCTTCGGGTCCGTATTGTTTCATTACCCATGCTGTAACATAGTTGACAGATTGCGCCAAAGCAAATTTGAGCGAAATTTCCTCGCCTTCGTGTTTGTGGTCAGAGTTTTTAGGAGTCCAGTTTTTCAACAAACCAAACGTTCCTTTTTCAAAAGTATAAGGACGATTCAGGACTTTATAACAAGGTGAGTAACCTTCTTGAATTGCCAATGCATATACAAATGGTTTGAAGGTTGAACCCACCTGACGCTTGCCATAATAAACCTGATCGTATTTAAAATGCTTGTAATTTATACCGCCAACCCATGCCTTTACATAACCGGTTTGTGGATCCATGGACATAAATCCGGTGTTAAGAAAATGCTTGTAGTAACGGATTGAATCCATTGGAGTGAGTACCGTGTCAATTTCTCCTTTATAAGAAAAGATGGACATTTCTGTAGGAGTATTGAACGATTTTTCAATGGAATCCATTGAAGCTTTTTGCAGTTTCATTTTGCGATAACGCTCTGTTCGCTTCATGGCCTGTTTCATCACTTTTGGAATTTCTTCATCCGTAAGTTGATAAAAAGGGGCTTTGCTTCTGCCTTTGTGTTCCTTGAAAAATGATTCCTGCAACACCGATAAATGCTCACGCACAGCTTCTTCGGCATAAACCTGCATCTTGGAATTTATGGTGGTGTAAATCTTCAATCCATCACGGTATAAATCGTAATTGGTGCCATCAGGTTTCTTGTTTTCCTTGCACCATTTTATTAATTCACCACGGAGAAATTCGCGAAAATACGTTGCGCTTCCTTCATTGTGGTCAACACTTTTATAGGTGAGCTTTAACGGAATTTGTTTGAGTGAATCGTACTTTACTTTTTCAAGATAACCGTACGTTACCATCTGCATCATCACTACATTGCGTCTGTGTTCTGTGGTATCGGGTCTTCTTCGCGGATTAAAAAGAGCAGGGTTTTTTGCCATACCTACAAGACAAGCTGCTTCTTCAATTTTCAATGAATCGGGTGAGGTATTGAAATAAACACTTGCTGCATTTTGAATTCCTACGGCATTATGAAGAAAATCAAACTCATTCAGATACATTGTCAGAATTTCTTCTTTGGTATATCGCCTTTCCAGTTTTACGGCAATAATCCACTCCGAAAGTTTTTCAATCACAATACCTCCGCCCATTGCTTTGCGGGTATTGAAAAGCTGTTTTGCTAATTGCTGGGTAATGGTGCTACCGCCACCACTACTAGTGTTTCCGGTAAGTACTCCTTTTACTACGCGCATCAATGCACGGAAGTCGATGCCTGAATGCTCGTAGAAACGAGCATCTTCTGTTGCAACAAGGGCATTAACCAAATCAGCTGAAAGGTTTTCGTAACGAGCCTGTGTACGATTTACAGCATAGTAACTTCCCAGCACTTTCTGGTCAGCAGAAATAACCTGCGAGGCTAGCATGCTCTTGGGGTTTTCCAACTCTTCGAGGCTGGGCAGTTCACCAAACAGGCCTGCTGAAATGAGCAGAATAATCAAACCAATCAGCAGAAAAGGGGATGCAAACAAGAGCCAGAAAAGGCGAACGTATTTTTTATTATCGGTGGTTTTTGCCATGGTTGGTTGAGGGCCTAAAAGTAATACAAATCTCAGACGTCCTTTAAGTAAAAAACCAAGAAACAGACAATAAATTATTGAAAAACTATTGTGCTATAAATACCACCTTTCGTGCAGCTCGTTGTTGTTCTGTTTGCAGGCTGATAAAATAAATCCCCTGCGCTAAATTCATTCCTGCAAGGTTTATAGTAGTTCTGTTTCTTCCGGCAGCAGATTCTATTTTACCTGATTTGCCTATGTCAACAAGGATTTGTCCGCTCATATCGTAAAGCTGCAACGTGATATCTTTTGCTTTTGTTAATGTATATTCAATGTTTACTATATCGCCAGTTTGCGTAGGGTAAACATTGAAATCAAAAAACGGTTCCTGTTCGTTAAAGCCGATGGTAATGTCTGTAAACACTGCTGTAATGGTATCACTTGTTGTAAAATCTGTGAATACATTTGGGTCAAGTGTACTGTTGCTTAACACATTTCCGTTAGTGCTTTCCCAATGACTGAAGACAAAATTTGTATTTGCAGTTGCTGTAAAATTGCTCGTTACATTTCCGAAGTAGGTTCCTGTCCATGGAAACTGATTCAGATTTAGTGAATTGAACAAAATGGTTCCTGCTCCTTCAGGTTCTGTTTTCAGTGTAATTTCATAGGGGCCGGTTAAGGCATAGCAATCGGTCCAACTGGTGGTAAGAGCGGTGCAGCGGTCATCAATAAAATCGCGCAATTGCTGAACGTTTTGTGTCCACTCACCATAGGTTCCGCTCCATCGGTTGGAGTGGCGGGTCATTTCCGGTTCTATCAATGCGGCTGTGCTGTCTAACTTGGGCAACATGTTATCGCAACTGAAAACGGTGTTCCACAAATCAATCTGACGCGAAATGTAATAGTCGTTGAAGCCTTCATTTTCACGCAACTTCATCAGTACGCCAATATGGTCTTCGGGGTCAGAATCACCATTTAAACCTTCAGGGTCGCAGACATCGGCATTGGGCGAAATATCGGGGATGCCGGTGTAATTAATGTAGTGTCCGAATGTGGCATCGTTGTCCCAGAGCGAGTAGCCCCATTTCAAATGTGTTCCATTAGGATCGGTACCGCGCCACCAGGCGGTGTTCCAGTTCAGCCAATCAGAACACACTGTGAACATATTTACCAACACGTAATCAGTAAGACTGGTTACATCATAGCGGTCTGCAACATACTGGTAATTATTTTGCACACTTAAATCATTGTTCATGATATAGTCATACAAAGTATACCAATCATCAAGGGCAGCCTGTCCGCCATATTCGGCCCAGGTGTTTCCCCACGTTTCAATAAAATAAAGGTGGTATTTATCCTGATTGTAATAGTATTTGGTGTTGTCATGATCATCGGGATTATCACGTAAATCATACACTCCCCAATATGCACCGTTGAGGTAAATCACACATTTAGAACCTCTGCGCACGTCAAGATTTAATCCTCCCTGCAGAGTAAGATTATGAATGTAGGCATCACGCAGGTGAGCACTGCCGGCATTGGAAGGATTATGATCTGCAGGATAATTATCGTCACCGGCTGCACGAAGTATCACTCGCTGAAAATCGTTTCGGTCGGTTGTGTTAAATAATGGCGTTTCTACCGAATGATTGTAGCCCATTTCGTCACGCGAAACAAAATCCAGACTGCGCTGACTGTTTGCCCATGAATCCTGTCCGTGGCTATTAAACTCTCCATAACTTTTGGCAGTGCGGATACCTGAAGTATCAAAGTATTCGAAACTTCCGGTAGGGCGCAAACTGTTGTCGCCATTAGCAAGCGTGGTTAGCTGTGAACCCGTTATGGAAACAACAGGAAGGGTATGCGATTCGTTTATAAAATAGGTTTCGAAACGAATGAAACTACTAAGAATACTTCCGGTTGTAGAATATGTTTTTGCTTTCAAAACAGAGGTTGATGATATTGTAATCGGTCCTGTATAAAGCGTGGAAGATTGCAGCGGTTCATTTCCATTAAGCGTGTAGCGTATAGAAGAATTAGGTTCTGTTGTGGTAAGCGTAACAGTTTGCGTAGTTGTATAAAAACCTGCTGCAACACTCATTACCGGCTTTACTGAATAAGCACTGTAAGGAGTAGACGTATTGTTTGATGCGTTGGGCGTAGGTGTGTTGAAAATACTCCATCCGCTGTTGCCGTTGGTACTGCGCCCATAAGAGTGACCTACCTTAGTTGTAAACGTGATTTTATAATCAATGATAACACCTGAAGGATTTGAGAACACCACAAATTCTCCGTTATTTTTTGTTTGCTTGAGCGTGAAATTGGTATGGTAATTTGCACCTGTAGAAACGTTTCGGCCCGATGCCCAGATACGAAGGTAGCCATTGGCAACAATGGATGTGCCTGAAGGAAACTGCCACTTGGTATTGTTCAGTGAATCATCGCTGAGGTAATAACCCGTAAGGCTTACAGCGCTTCCTGTTGTATTGTAAAGTTCAATCCAGTCGCCATAATCGCTGTGGTCGTCTACAAACTGGTTAAGGTTAGAGCAGGAAAACTCATTGATGAGAACCTGAGCTTGGCAATTGAAAAGTGAAAAGTGAAAAGTGAAAATTATAAAGGCGAGAAAAAGTTTTTTCATGGAATAAAATTTCAGTAAAGATATATTTTCCCTACACAGCTCTCAAATTCCTTAAACTTGCAGAATGAAAACCTACTCGCGCCCGATTACCGCAGCTCCCGAAAAATTAGTGGAAAATGGCAAGTATAACCTTGGCTGTTTCAATACGCCTGTAAAGCAGGCCAATCTTTTAGACTTTCCTACGCCTTACAAGCTTCCTCTGCCACGCAGTATTAAAGCCTTGCAGTTGCGCGAGTGGCAGGCGTTTCAACTGATGGGCAAAGACCACTTTGTAATGGTTGCTATTTACAATGCCAAGAAAATTTCATTGGTGCAGTTTATAGTTTACGACATCAAAAACAATCACAAAATAAAAGACGAGAAAAAGGTAGCTTCCTGGGATTTAACCGTTCCCGATACACTGTTTAATTCAGTGGCATCATACACCAGTAAAAACTTTTCTTTGAAGGTAACACACAAACTTGCCACTAATACATTAGAACTTGTTGCAAAAATAAAAGGCTTCCAAAATCTTCCCGAAGTGAATGCTCGCTTCAGCGGGCTTCACGATGTTAAAAGCTTTACACCTATGGTAGTGTGCAATCCGTTTTCGGAAGGCAGGGTAATGTATTCGCATAAATGCCTGATGCCGATGGAAGGTGAGTTGGCAATTGGCGACAAGCATTTAAAATTTGAGCAAAACAATTCGCAGATGATATTGGACGACCACAAAGGATATTATCCCTACCCCACTGTTTACGACTGGGTAACAGGCATGGGACGTGATAATGAAAACCATATTATCGGTTTTAACCTAACCAACAATCAGGTAATAGAACAGGAAAAATACAACGAGAATTGTTTGTGGTTTGCCGGTGAACTGCATCCACTGCCACCCATAAAGGTAAAACGCCCCGAGGGAGTAAAAGGCAAATGGCAAATAAGTGATGAGTATGATATGGTGAATTTGGAATTTACCCCTGTTATCCATACTTCGGTAAATGTAAATCTATTGGTTTTAAAAAGTAAGTACGAGGGACCTTATGGATTTTTTAACGGATACCTTAAAAAGAAATCTGGCGAAAAAGTAATGCTTGAAAATATGTTTGGAATGGGTGAGGATTTTTATCTCAGAGCATGAAGAATTTATTTTTGATTTTCATTTTGCTAATGTCGTTTGCTGCTTATGCACAGGAGTGGACTTTAAAAAAAGATGATGACGGAATAAAAGTTTATTCGCGCCTGCCCGAAGGCAAAAAAATAGAAGAGGTGCGTGCCACGGTTCGGATAAAAACATCGCTATCGGCTTTTACTGCTTTGCTTAAAGATGTTCCGGGTTATAAAGACTGGGCCTATAACTGTGTGGAAGCAAAAGTTTTAAAAATAGTGTGCGACACCGCACAATGCTACTATACCCAAACCGAATTACCATGGCCGGTAAGCAATAGGGATTTAATTTTTCGCTCATCACTGAAACAGGACGAAAACACTTTGGTCATCAGCACCAACTCGGTATGCATGCCCGAAATGCTTGACGAAAACGAAGATGTGATTCGCATCAAAGAAGGTCGCACGGCCTGGACGCTAACACCGGTTGAAGGCGGCTATGTAGATGTAGATTACTATGCATGCATTAATCCGGGAGGCAATGTTCCGGCTTGGCTTATTAACTCAACTATTGACACAGGTCCTTACAATACCCTGAAAAAAGTCCGCAACCTGCTGGAAAGTGGTTTGCACAAAAACGCTACGTTTTGGTTTGTGAAGGAGTTGGAATAGTTAACCCTAAAAAAATCATGAAGCATATAGTCTTTTTATTTATCATATTTATTCTCAGTTCTTGTTCATCTAAAACCAAATGCCCGGGAGAAGGCGATTGCCCTTTGCTTCAAAGAGTTTCAACTTATTCAGACGACAACATAGTAGCAGCTACCTTTTATAGTGCCGATACAAATACTGTCGAGTTGGCAAAAGCCCTTTGGCAGGAAAAAATAAAACTGCTGGAAGGAAAAGATACTGCAACCATATTTTACCTGCTTGTATTTAATAAGCTCAAAAGCACTCCCGATATATCATCAGACTATACTAAAGCATGGAACCCCGATTTAATGACCTACCGATATTGCACGATGGATAACGGTTTCGGGTTTACCCGTTTTTGCTACGGTATACGTTTTGACGAAGGCCGAATAGGGGATTGGGCACATTACCGCTTTGTAAATAATGATGGTTCACTGGCAAAAGTGGAATAATTCGCAGCCTTTATTATTTTTGCCGCCCCAATGGTTTTTCCTTTTAACTATTAATAATTAACCAATAACTTTTTTTCTCATGGGAAGAGTATTTGAAAAACGTAAACACACCATGTTTGCCCGCTTCGACAAGATGGCTAAAGGCTTTACCAAAATAGGTAAAGAGATAGCCATAGCTATAAAACAAGGTGGTGCCGATCCGGGAGGTAATCCGCGTCTGCGTGCTGCTATCCAGAATGCAAAGGCTATTAACATGCCCAAGGATAGAGTAGATGCTGCCATAAAACGTGCATCCAGCAAAGAGGAAAAAGATTTTGAAGAAAGTGTTTTTGAAGGCTATGGTCCCTATGGAATTGCCATGCTGATTGAGTGTGCTTCAGACAATAACACCCGCACGGTTGCTAACGTTCGTATGTACTTTTCACGAGCCAACGGTGCTTTGGGAACCAATGGCTCTGTGGCTTTTATGTTTGAGCGCAAAGGTGTTTTTAAAATTGACGACACCGGAAAAGACATTGAAGAACTGGAACTTGATCTGATTGACCATGGTCTGGAAGAGATAAATAAAGACGAAGACGGTACATTCCTTTACACCGACTTTGTTGACATGGGCAGAATGCAGAAAGCTCTGGAGGAAAAAGGTATTCCTATTCTAAGTACAGCCAAGCAGCGGTTTCCAGCTACCACAATGGAGCTGAATGAAGCGCAGCAAGCAGAAATCAACGCACTGATTGAACGGTTTGAAGACGATGATGATGTGCAGGCGGTGTATCATAATATGAAGTAACAGCATACAAATCTAACTACCTAGTACTTTGTACTTAGTACATTTTCTATATATTCGCAGCCCCAAATAAAAAAGTAAACGATGTCCATTCTACAGAAAATCAGAGAAAAAACTTATTTAGCATTAATATTCGTAGGGCTTGGTATTGCCCTTTTTGTTATTGACCCCAGTTCCATCTTTAGCAGTTCACAACGTGGCGAAACCCACGTAGGAGTTATTGCCGGTGAAAAAATTGAAGGGCAGGATTTTGAACTTAAAGTTCAGGAAGCCATTGAAAATTACAAAGCCAATTACCAGCAGGCTAACCTTGATGAAGCGACCAAAGAAGCTATCCGCAACCAGACCTGGGAGCAACAGATTCAGGAAATTGTAATGGGAAGCCAACACGAAGAACTTGGGCTAACCGTTAGTGCCGAAGAATTATTCGACATGATTCAGGGTCCTAACCCAAGCCAGCAGGTACGTCAGGCTTTTGGAAATCCGCAAACAGGCGAGTTTAACCCCGGCAACGTAATTGCTTTCCTTAAAAGAATGGATGAAGACGAAACCGGTGATACCAAAAAACGCTGGTTGGCTTTTGAGCGCGACCTTAAAAAACAGCAGGTATATACTAAATACAATACCCTTGTAAAAAAAGGTCTTTACATCACTACTGCTGAGGCTAAAGCCGATAACTCAGCTAAAAATAAACAGGCAACTATTCGTTTTGTGGCCAAACGTTACGCTGCCTCAACCGACACAACTGTAGCTGTTACCGATTCAGAAATAAAAGCATACTACGCTGCCAACAACTTTAAAGAGCAATACAAACAAGAGGAAGCAGTGGATCTTAAATATGTAGCATTCGACATTAAACCTTCTGACGAAGACAACGCGGCTGCCAAACAGTGGATTGACAAAACCACCGAAGAATTTAAACTGACCGATAACGATACGCTGTTTATCAACATCAATTCAGACAAGCCTTATTCAGCTATGTGGTATGCAGAAACAGCATTACCTCCTTCTGCTGATACTCTTAAAAAAGCAGCAGTTGGAACCATTGCAGGTCCTTACTTAGATGGTGCAAGTTGGAAAGTATCTAAACTTCTTGGAACCAAAATGGCTGTCGATTCAGTAAAAGCCCGCCACATTCTGTTGAAAGTAGAAGGCGGAAAAACGGCTGATCAGGTTAAAGCCACTGCCGACAGTCTGAAAAAAGTAATCAAATCAAAAAACAACTTTTCTGATTTGGCGAAAGCCATTTCAACCGATGCAGGTTCAGGAGCGCAGGGTGGCGACCTTGGCTGGTTCAAAGAAGGTGTTATGGTTCCCGAGTTTAACGATGCCTGCTTCAACGGTAAAAAAGGCGATATGCCAATTGTAGTTTCTCAGTTTGGTGTTCACCTGATTGAGATTACCGACAGAAGCAAAGAGGGTCGCAGACTAAACATAGGCACCGTAGAGCGCCTGACCGAGCCAAGCGATAAAACCTTCCAGAACATTTATTCTAAAGCAAGCGATTTTTCTACCAAAAACCGCACGCTCGAAGCATTTGAAGCCGCAGCTACCGCAGCCGGTTACAATGTGCGCATTGCTCCAAATGTAAAACCAATGGAAAGCAAAGTAGCCGGATTGGAAAATCCCCGTCCGCTTATTCAGTGGGCCTACAACACCGCTAAAAAAGGCGATGTATCAGAGGTGTATGAAGTAGGTAGCAAATATGTAGTAGTGGTATTGGCCGAGAAATACGAGAAAGGTGTTAAACCGCTTGAAACAATTAAAGAAGAACTGGAAGCCGAAGTGCGTAAAGAAAAGAAAGCCGAACAGTTTATCAAAGAATTTGAAGCAGCCCTTGCCGGCAGCCCTGCTGCCGATGCCCTTGCCGCAAAAATGAACACAGCTGTTGAAACAGCACAAAACGTAGTATTCAGTGCAGGCTCTATACCCGGAATGGGTAAAGAACCCGAAGTGCTGGGCACCGTTTCTGCGCTTAAAGCTGCCGCTGTTTCTAAACCCATAAAAGGTTTGTCGGGTGTATATGTAGTGTATGTTGACAATGTAACCGAAGCACCCGAAGTAACCGACTTTGTCCCTGCTAAAAAACAATTGGTACAAACACTTTCGTCACGTGCCGATTACGAAGTGTATGAAGCACTAAAAGACAAAGCAGAGGTGAAAGATAACCGTGTGAAGTTTTACTAAACTACTTCTGAATATTGAATAAAGAAACCCGCTTTATGCGGGTTTTTTTGTGCCTTTTCAGTACAAAATAATGGTTGGGTGTCGGTAACGATCGTCTTTTGGGTTGGAAATTGAAGTTGAGTGTCACTGACGATCGTCAGTGATACTCAATAGATGTCTTGATTGTCTCAAACGATCGTTACCGGCAATCAAGAGACCTGTTTTATGTCAATGACAATCGTTACTTTGTCAAAATGACGCTATTTACTCTCACAAACGATCGTTACTGACAATAAATAGCTCTCTTCAGCTCAAATGACGAGCGTTACCGACATCCAATAGAATTCAGCAATAAAACTTACGTATCCGGATAACACCCAATTCTCTTCTTTACCGCAACAACTGCATCCTATACGCATCCAGTTTAATAAACACAAACAGAAGAATAGTAAACGCCCAAAGTGATGAACCTCCATAACTGAAAAAGGGCAACGGAATTCCGATAACGGGAGCAAGCCCTATAGTCATGGCAATGTTTATTGCAAAGTGGAAGAACAATATAGAAGCCACCCCATAGCCATAGATGCGTGTAAAGGTAGATTTCTGTCGTTCGGCTACATAAATAATGCGCACTAATAAAAACATAAACAACACGATCACCACAAAGGCGCCCATAAAACCCCACTCTTCGCCCACGGTGCAAAAAATAAAGTCGGTGCTTTGTTCGGGCACAAACTTGTATTTGGTTTGTGTGCCGTTTAAAAAACCTTTTCCGCTAAAGCCTCCCGAGCCTATGGCAATTTTACTCTGGTTCACATTGTAACCTACCCCTTTCGGGTCATCTTCCTTGCCCAGCATAACATTGATACGTGTTTTCTGGTGTATCTCCAATACATTGTCAACCACATATCCTACACTATAGGATATGCCCGAAAAAACCACTGCAGTGCCGCCAATCAGCAGTGCATTTTTCCAGTTGCGCTTGCCCGCAATAAAAATCAGGAAGGCAATAACCCCTACAATCCACATCATGGTTTTGGGGTCAAAAAGAAGCGTTACAATAAAGACCGTTACCACCGCTACACCCGCCATCAAAAAATTTCCTGATAAACCTTCGCGATATAGCACAAACAAAAAGGCCCCGTAAACCAAAGCCGAGCCCGTATCGTTCTGCAACAAAATAAGCAGGGCAGGGGCGGCAATAAAGGCAGCTGTAATCAGTTTGGTTCTGTTGTCCTCAAACTTAATGTTCATCGTGCTCAGGTATTTGGCAACCACAAGCGCAGTTGCAAATTTGCCAAACTCTGCCGGCTGTATCCTGAAGTTGCTGCCAATCTCAAACCACGATTTGCTTCCCGAAACCTCTCGTCCGAAAACCAATACCAGAATAAGCAGCATCATCACCAGCCCATAAACAGGATAAGCAGAAATGGTATAAAACTTTCCGTCAATAAGTAGTATAACAGCTGCTATAAAAATGGAACTTGCTATCCAGATCAACTGTTTGCCATAGTTTTCTGAAGTATCCAGAATGCTCTTGTGCTCCTCGTTATAAACGGCAGCATAAATATTTATCCAGCCCAGGAAAATCATTACCAGAAAGATGGTAACCATCACCCAGTCTAAGTTATCAAATATGGATTTCTGTTTTCTCAATCTGTTACAGGTTCTTTCTTAAGTGGTTTCTCATCAGGCTTTGGCATCAGGTTGGTATTCAAAATAAATTCTTCCACCAAAGGTCTTCTCAAACTATCTGTAAGATATTTTTCAATCAGCAAACTGGCAATAGGTGCAGCATAGGTTCCGCCTTTTCCTGAATTTTCAACAAACACAGCCAGTGCAATCTTAGGATTTTCCTTGGGTGCGAAACAAACAAACACTGAGTGATCTTCACCGTGCGGGTTTTGTGCCGTTCCTGTTTTTCCGCAGTAGGGTATGCCTTTTAGTTTCGAACGTGCTGCCGTTCCTGCCTCAACAACCTGTTCCATGCCGTCAATTACTAATTGAAAATAACCACTGTCAATGGTAGTATAATTGCGGGTGGTAAATTCGTTCTCGATTTTTTTACTGCCAATCTGTTTTACCAGATGCGGAGGATAATAATATCCGCGGTTGGCAAGAATGGCAACCAGATTAGCCAATTGAAGCGGAGTAGTGCCCAACTCACCCTGCCCTATGCTTAGCGAAACCACCGTTAAAGACTTCCAGCGGTTCTTGACGTATATCTTATAGTAATAGTCAAC
>SXHM01000248.1 GCA_005773695.1 Bacteroidota bacterium | reverse complement strand
GGTCAGCATTCCTCCTGGCCAACGCTCAGTAACAAATGGCATGTTCACTCTTTTTGCTTCGCGGGCTACTATTTCTTTTCCTTGTTTTTTAGTAGCAACGAACAGAACTTTTTTGCCTGACTTTGCAATTTGCTTTACAGCAGCTACTGCTTCATCCAGTTTTGCAACTGTTTTGTTCAAGTCAATAATGTGGATTCCGTTTTTCTCCATAAAAATGTAAGGAGCCATAGCAGGATTCCATTTTCTTTTAAGGTGTCCGAAGTGAACACCTGCATCCAGCATTTCTTTTGTTTTTGGTAATGACATTTATCTGATTTAGAATTATTATTATATAGTGTAGATTAACGTTTGCTGAACTGGAAGCGTTTTCTCGCTTTCTTTTGTCCGAATTTTTTACGCTCAACCATACGTGGATCACGGGTCATAAGACCTGCAGCACGCAATGCTGGTTTATTTTCGGCATTGTATTCAACTAATGCACGTGCAATTCCAAGACTGATAGCTTCTGCCTGCCCTGTAATTCCACCACCTTCTACAGTAACTGTTACATCAAAGTCAGTTGCTGAGTTTGTAAGCGCCAACGGTTTTGTAACCGAAGTTTGCAAAGTAGTGATAGGAAAATATTGTTTGTAATCTTTATCGTTTACAACAATGTTACCTTTTCCTTTTTTCAGGTAAACACGGGCAACAGCCGTTTTTCTTCTTCCGAGAGCGTTGATGACTTCCATACTTATCTTATAGTATTAATGTTGATTTCTTTTGGTTGTTGAGCTTCGTGTTTGTGCTCGCTTCCCGCATAAACGTGAAGGTTTTTGTTGATGGCACGACCCAATTTGTTTTTAGGTAACATACCGTAAACGGCTTTGGTTATTACTTCCGAAGGGTTTTTAGCAAACAATTCACGTGGCGTTGTGAAACGCTGTCCACCTGGGTAACCTGTGTGACGCACGTATTCTTTGTCATCTAATTTTGCACCGCTCAGGATAACTTTCTCTGCGTTGATAACAACAACGTTATCGCCACAATCCATGTGAGGAGTGTAATTGGTTTTATGTTTTCCGCGAATAAGAATGGCAAGCTGAGATGCCAAACGTCCGAGCGTTTGTCCTTCGGCATTTACCAAAACCCAATTTTTGGTTGCCGTAGCCTTATTGGCTGAAACGGTTTTGAAACTTACTGAATCCACTGTTTATTAATGTTTTAGCTGTTAAATTTTTCAATACTCCCCTAAAAAGGGGCTGCAAATGTAAAACTAATTTTCAAATTTCAACAAGAAAGTGTTGATAATTTTAGGATTACCCCGATTTGAAGCCCGAACCGCTTGTTTCTTATTTGTTTACATACCTTTTGGTTTTTAGAGTTAAGCTACTACATTTGAACCAAAATATAAAACATGAAAAGACTTATACTACTCCTTTTAACATGCTCTCTTTCTAATTCTCTGACATTAAAAGCTCAGGAATGTTCAGACTGCCGTTACTTATCTCTGTTTTTGATTCGGTAACTGTTTCTACCGTAGCTTTTGGCGAAGGCTATAATATTGACGGTGTAAACCAAATCTTATCAATGGATGTTTATGAACCTTATGGCGATACCTCTACTAATCGTCCGGTTATGATTTTTGCTTTTGGGGGTGGATTTGTTCAGGGTAGTCGTGAGGACTGGTATGTTAAAGAAGTATGTAATCACTTTGCTAAAGCAGGTTATGTAAGTGTTGCTCCTGATTATCGCACCGGAATTGATTATGGAGAAATTATTGCACTTCAGCATATGCGTATCTTCTTCCGCCCTATGCAGGACATGCGCGCCTGCGTGCAATATCTGAAAGCCGATTTTTTAGAACTTGGGAATAATTACCTTATTGACACCAACTATATTTTCATTGGTGGAGCCTCTGCTGGTGCCATTACTTCATTAATGACTTCTTATTGCGACAAAGAACAGGAAATGGCGCAAATGGGTGATATTTCCGCATTAGATGATTTGGGTGGCTTTTACAGCACCACCGGGTATTATCCCAATTATACCTGGAATGGCTGCGCAACCGTAAATGTTTCAGGAGCTATCATTGATGCCGGGTGGATTGAGACTGGTGATGTACCTATTATTTCAGCTCACGGAAACGTAGATGATATTGTGCCATATGGTTATGGCGGTTTGGGGGGAATAACTTTTGGTGTTTTTGATTTACAAGGAAGTTATGTAGTAGATTCCGCTGCTACGGAAAAGGGTGTTTGCAGCTATCTCTATACAATGGAAGGGCAGGGACATCCATCAGAAAGTATGGGATTGGATTATATAAAAAGTGTTGTTTATCGTTTGTCACTCCGGGCGCATGCTGTATTAATGAATCGTTCTTTTTGTTGTCCTCTTAGTGTGGATATTGAGGGCGATACTTTAGTTCATTGGACCGACCAAACTCCTGTTTCTGCAACGCTTGCAGCAGGAATTGCAAATGACGGTGGAAATGCATCTCTGCAATGGTGCACAATTCCCTGCTTTCCTTTTACCGATAATGGTGATGAAATTACACTCACACCCGATACCAATCTGAAACATGTAATGGCAATTGCATATGAAGACGGCTGCGAAGCATCTGATCTGTACATTGTAACGGATACAGCATTTGTACCTGAATCAATTAATGAATATTTTAATCTAGTTGATTTCTCAATTTATCCGCAACCTGCTTCAACACAAATTACAGTAAGTGCTGAACTGATTGAAAATTACAATTCGCTCGCTGTTGAACTATTCAATATTAAAGGACAACAGGTGTTTGTAAAACAAATTACAGCAAACAAAAAATTTCAAACACAAATTGAAACAACCGAATTCCCGTCAGGTAATTATTTGCTTAGATTGAAATCAGAAAATGAAATTCTGGGAGCGAAAAAAATTATCATAACCCGATAAAAATATATTTTTGCGACCACAAAACTTAATCCTTCAATAATTATGAAATCAATTTTTACAAAATCATTTTTAGCTCTACTTTTTCTTGGAGTAATTTCAATCACAGCTTGCAACAACGATGATGACGATGACGATAATAATTGTGGCACAACCGGAACATTAGAGGCTTCATGGAAAGTAAACGGAGTTGAGGAAAAAGCTTATTTGAGTTTTCATTCTCACACTGTTTCTTTATTGAACTTAAGTTTTCTATCTTGCAGCGGACCGAATAATGCAGTTCTTCTTAATTTCATTCCATACCCACCTTCTGTTGGTACTTATGAGCTTAAATATGGTCCGTTAAGCTCTCCGATTAAAGGTTTAGCAACATACATTGACGAGAGTGTGGGAACAAGCGGAGTTTCTTATGCAACCAATGATACTATTACCGGCACTTTTACAATAACTGATGTTGACTTAAGTGCTAAAACTTTATCAGGAACATTTTCATTCGATGGATTGAAAGAAGATGGCTCAGGTGTTATTAACACTATAACCGAAGGCCAGATTTTTAACACCGTTTACGAAGACTAAGGTTGCAGTTGAAAACCGGAGCAGGATAAAAATAAGCCTCCGTTGTTTCATTATTTCGCTACCTTTGTAAACTCTTAATGAGCGACTCAATAAAACACGAGTGCGGAATTGCACTTATCAGGCTGCTCAAGCCACTTGAATTTTACCGCGAAAAATACGGCACTGCCTTTTACGGGCTTAACAAACTGTATTTGTTGATGGAAAAACAACACAACCGCGGTCAGGATGGCGCGGGTGTTGCCACAATTAAATTAGATGTTGAACCCGGAAGCCGCTATATAGCCCGCTATCGCTCAAATGATGCACAACCAATTAAAGATGTTTTTTCGCATATAAATAAACGGCTGGAAGAAGCACAACAGAGCAATCCCGACAAAATGAATGATGTTGGGTGGTTGAAGAAAAATATTCCGGTGGTTGCAGAATTATTTCTCGGACACCTGCGCTACGGCACATACGGAGGAAACAGCATTGAAAATTGTCATCCCTTTTTGCGACAGAATAATTGGATGACCCGCAATTTGGTTGTTGCAGGAAATTTTAACCTAACCAATGTTGAAGAACTTTTTCAGCAATTGGTTGATTTGGGTCAACATCCGAAAGAAATGACTGATACCGTTACGGTGATGGAAAAAATCGGACATTTTCTTGATGAAGAAAATGAGAATCAATTTCGCAAATTCAAAGGAAAAGGATTTACCAATCAGGAAATTTCTGAAAACATTGCTCAAAATCTAGATCTGCAAGGCATACTTACCGAATCTGCAAAACGCTGGGATGGTGGCTATGTTATGGCAGGATTAATCGGTCATGGCGATGCTTTTGTATTGCGCGACCCGAACGGAATTCGTCCCGCATATTATTATCACGATGATGAAATAGCAGTAGTAACTTCCGAGCGCCCTGCCATGCAGACTGCTTTCAATATTCCGTTTGAAGCAATTAAAGAAATCACTCCCGGACATGCGCTGATCATCCGCAAGAACGGAAAGATTGGTGAATACATGATTCGTGAACCTGAGGAACGCAAATCGTGTTCGTTTGAACGTATTTATTTCAGTCGCGGAAGCGATTCGGAGATTTATAAAGAGCGCAAACAGTTGGGCAGAAATATCTGCGAGCGTGTTTTAGAAAGTATTGACCATGATACTAAAAACACGGTGTTCTCGTTTATTCCAAACACTGCTGAAACGGCTTTTTACGGAATGATTAAAGGTCTGGAGGCTTACCTGAATATGGTAAAGGTGAAGAAGATAAAAGAGATGGGCAGCAATATTGATGCTGAAAAATTAGAAGACATTATTTCACGCAGACCGCGTATAGAGAAAATTGCGCTGAAAGATGCAAAACTGCGCACCTTTATTACAGAAGATTCTGCGCGCGATGAATTAGTTGCCCACGTTTACGATATCACATACGGAACTATTCGTGCAGGAATTGACAATCTGGTAGTGATTGATGATTCTATTGTTCGAGGAACAACTTTACGACAAAGTATTATCCGAATGTTGGACCGCTTACAACCGAAAAAAATTGTGGTTGTTTCTTCTGCTCCTCAAATCCGTTATCCAGATTGCTACGGAATTGACATGGCTAAACTGGGCGACTTTGTTGCGTTCCGCGCCATGATTGCTTTACTGAAAGAAAACTTCAAAGAAAACCTGATTGATGAAGTTTATGAAAAAGCAAAGGCGCAG
>SXHM01000247.1 GCA_005773695.1 Bacteroidota bacterium | reverse complement strand
TCTTGCGCATACTGAAACAGTTTGCGCCCTTTGGTCCTGGAAACATGAATCCCGTTTTCATGACAAAAAATCTTTCCTGCAAAGGTTTTCCAAAAGTGATGAAGGACAAGCACCTGAAGTTAGAGGTCTTTGATTCCTTTAATCCATTGCGCACTATTGAAGCTTTAGCTTTTAATATGGCTGAACATTATGAAAGCCTGAGCAGCAAAATACCTTTCACTATTTGCTACACTATTGAAGAGAATAACTGGAACGGAAAGAAGAGTATTCAGTTAAATGTGAAAGATATGAGGTTTTAGGAAATTTATATTGAAAATGCTTCTTATAAAGGTTTTGAAATGAATCAATCTTTCTTATTTTCTTTAATAAACATTTTTGAGATTTCTAATCACGATAAAATAAGATGTTTCTGCTTATCTTCTTTAGGTTCTCCAATTCAATAATCGGAATATTCTCCTCTTTAGCGGTTTCATCCCATACTCTCATTTTTATACTGAGTGCGAAAAGTGGGTCGTTTTCAAACCTAACAGCCTCATTTTCTGTCATTTTGCCTCCCTGAAATTCAAGGGTGGCTTTGCTTGCTTCGGACAATTTATTGTAATAATCAGGTTTTTTGAAACACAAGTAACGTTTGGCTTCTACATGATTTTCAATCAGTTTTGCAATTTTTTCAGAAAAACCTCGCTTACGTAGATAATTTGCTCCAACTCTTTCGTGACGAAGCATTCCGTACCCGCCCATGTCATTCTTAGGGTCTTTTTTTGCGCATATATGGCCAATATCGTGGAAAAATGCCGCAAGAATTACTTCATCATCATATCCTTCTTTTTCAGCTAGCTGGGCACCCTGTGAAGCATGTTCTATCTGAGAAATAGACTCACCAATGTAATCATCGTTGCCATGCAATTCATAGAGTTTAAAAACCTCTTCAATACTTTGTTCTATTGAACTCATGATTTAAATTCCGTTACTTAAAAAGTCAAATAAATCATAGTTACGGGCATTTCCGCTTTCCAGCTTTTTCTGGTATTCATTGTTCAGCTTACGGTTGAAAATCATGGGAACAACAGCTGTATGCAAACTTCCATGTGAACGCAGGCCTTCTTTTATTTTATCCATATCATGCCATTCACGGGCACGACCAATGGTTGTTCTTGCATCAGAAAGCAAAACCAATTCACCTATTTTATCAGATGGGAGATTGAAACGCGCAACAGCTTCGTCATTGGTCAATACCATTTCAACTCCTTCCAATGAAGAAATAATTTCTTTTGCCTTTTTGATGTCTTTGGGTTCCAAATAAACGGTTCCGTAACCGCCTAATGCACCATGATGAACCACATAAGGATCAGTAATTGGCAAAATAACACGCGATGAAATATTTCCTACTTCTTTTAAGATTGTTTCAATAAAAAGCACTTTGGGTGTTCCGTCAGGATTTGTCTTTCCCTGCATGCCATGGTCGGCAGTAACGCCAATAGTTGCCCCCAGCTTATCTAGTTCGCCCAGCCAGTAATCAATTTTTGACAGAAAATTATTTGCTTCTTCTGCTCCCGGAGGATATTTATGCTGCACGTAATCTGTAGTTGTAAGATACAGTAAATCATATTTGTCTTTTTTCAGTAAACGAACTCCTGCTTCAATTACGTAAACCGAAATATCGGGATCGTAAATTCCAGGTTGCTCTTTTTCCATCAAAGTTGTAGTAACATTTTCAATTCCGTTTTCAGCAAGATTAGCTTTGTCGGCATACTCAGCTGAAAAGCAGATCCCTTTCAAATCTTTGCTCAGCATTTTGCGCAATTTGTCTTTTGCGGTTACTATAGCTACTTTTTTATTGTGATTGCTGAATGACGAAAGAATGGTTGGAACCAATAAATCAGACGGTTCATTCATCATTACTTCTTTGTCGGCTTTGCGGTCATACCAATAATTTCCGCAAATCCCGTTTACATCTGGAGTAGTTCCGGTAACAATAGCCATGTTGTTGGGATTGGTGAAAGCCGGTATCACTGAATGAACCAAGCCCATACTTCCTGTTTTTATAAACCGTTGAAGATTGGGCATTACTGAAGCTGCTGCTTCATAATAATTCATGGATGTTCCATCCATGCAAATGCCTACAACAGGGACGTCTTGCTCTTTATAATTTCTTCCGTTTACAGTTATCATGCTTAAAAATTAAGCGACAAATGTATGGTAAAGAGTAATGTGAAAAGTTAAGAGAAAAATAATTTTATCAATAAAAAAGAAAGAGAAAACTAATCCTTTTTTTCAGGAGTAGATTCTTTTGTTTCGCCCTTTGATGCTTTCTTGAATTCGTTGATTCCTTCACCAATTCCTTTCATTAAACCGGGAATTTTTTTAGCTCCAAAAAGCAAGATTACTATAGCAAGAATGAGAATGATTTCCCAGGTTCCGAATTTACCACCCATGATTATAAATTTTAATTATTGAACAAAGGTATTACTTTTTAAGCAATATCCACTCTTCGGGATTTGTCTTTGCATTACCTCTCCAAAGTTCAAAGTGTAATTCAGTTTTGCCTTCCGATTCATCGGTGTGTACCTTTCCTATTTCCTGCTTCACTTTTACTTTATCATCCTTTTTTAAATACACTTCTTCCAGATTGGCATAAACGCTAATAAACTCGCCATGCCTTACCATTACAGCTTTATAGGCTCCCGGAATTGAGATGATAGCTGAAACTGTTCCGTCAAAAACTGCGCGGGCTTTTGCGCCCCTGTCAGTTCCTATGTCAATTCCATTGTTATTGATTTTCACGTTTGGCAAATCCGGATGCGTGCTTTCGCCAAAATGTCCTGTAATTATTCCTTTTTCACTTGGCCAGGGCAGCTTTCCTCTATTCAGTTCAAAATTATCTGAAATAAGAACCTCTTCGGGAGTCATTGAAAATCCTTTGGGCGTTTCTTTTACTTCTTTACCTGCCAATTTATCTGCCGCTGCTTTTTTACGTGCTTCTTCCTCACGTTTGCGGATTTCTTCAGCAATAATTTTTTCAATTTCTTTTTGCAGTTTCTGTGCTTCTGCTTGCTTCTGCTTTAGTTCTTTCTTGAGCTGTGCCTCCCTGTCCTGAAGGTCGTCCAGCAATTCATCTTTTTCTTTTTTCTCAGTAGTTAGTTTTAATTTCTCCTGTTCTTCATTAGTAAGCAAAGCTGCTTTTTCTGTTCTTGATTTTTTAAGAACATCAATTTTTTCGCCCAAAGCAAATTGTGTGT
>SXHM01000246.1 GCA_005773695.1 Bacteroidota bacterium | reverse complement strand
TTTTAATCAGGGTAAAAAAAATATTTTCAAACAAAGCATTGCACAGGCGCAATTATTGAGATACGGTGAGAACCCTCATCAACAAGGCGTTTTCTATGGAAAAATGGAAGAGCTGTTTGACAAATTGCATGGTAAAGAATTATCTTACAACAACCTGTTGGATGTTGACGCAGCAGTTGCGTTGATTGCAGAATTTACAGAACCAACATTTGCTATTTTAAAACATAACAACGCCTGCGGTATTGCAAGCAGAACTAAATTAACTGATGCCTGGAAGGCTGCTTTGGCTGCAGATCCTGTATCAGCATTTGGCGGCATTCTAATCACTAATCGTGAAGTGGATGAAGCAACGGCAACTGAAATTAACAACCTGTTTTTTGAAGTGATAATTGCACCTGCTTATTCTACTGCTTCAATTGAAATCCTTAAACAGAAAAAAAACAGAATCATTTTGGTGCAAAAACCGGTTGAATTTTCTAAGAAACAATTCCGCACATTGCTGAACGGAGTGATTGAGCAAGATAAAGACCTGAAAACAGAAACTACTGCCGATATGAAAACGGCAACAACTAAAACACCATCTGCAAACGAGTTGACCGATATGGAGTTTGCTAATAAGATTGTGAAGCACACAAAAAGTAACACTATTGTTCTTGCGAAAAACAAACAGCTCTTAGCAAGCGGTGTAGGACAAACTTCACGCGTTGATGCGCTAAGACAAGCGATTGCAAAAGCAACTTCATTTGGTTTTGACCTCAATGGTTCTGTGATGGGCTCTGATGCATTTTTTCCATTTCCTGATTGCGTGGAAATTGCCCACAATGCAGGAATTACAGCAGTGTTGCAACCCGGAGGTTCAGTAAAAGATCAGGAATCAATTGACTATTGCAATAACAACGGAATGGCAATGGTGATGACAGGTACAAGACATTTTAAACACTAAAATATTTCAACTAAAAATTCATGGGACTTTTTAATTTTTTAACACAGGAAATTGCGATTGACCTTGGAACAGCCAACACGCTTATTATCCACAACGACAAAGTGGTAGTAGATGAACCATCCATTGTGGCTATAGACAGACGAACTGAAAAGGTAATGGCTGTTGGAAAAAAAGCGATGCAGATGCATGGCAAAACGCACGAGAATATTAAGACCATTCGTCCGTTGCGGGATGGAGTGATTGCGGATTTCCAGGCTGCAGAGCACATGATTCGCGAGATGATAAAAATGGTGAACCAGGGAAAAAGCTCACTTTTTCAACCTTCGCTGAAAATGGTTATTTGCATTCCGTCAGGTATTACTGAAGTAGAGAAACGTGCTGTGCGCGACTCAGCTGAACACGCTGGCGGAAAAGAAGTTTACCTTATTCAGGAGCCGATGGCTGCCGCAATCGGTATTGGTATTGATGTGGAAGAACCGATGGGAAATATGATTATTGACATCGGTGGCGGAACCAGTGAGATTGCGGTTATCGCATTGGGCGGTATTGTTTGCGATCGTTCTATTCGCACAGCAGGTGATGATTTAACTGCTGACATTGAAGATTACATTCGCAGACAACATAATGTTTTGGTGGGAGAGCGGACTGCAGAAAAAATTAAAATTGAAGTCGGTTCTGCTTTGGTGGAATTGGAAAATCCTCCACCTGATTTAGCTGTTCACGGTCGTGATTTAATGACCGGAAAACCAAAAGAAGTAAAAGTTACTTATCAGGAAATAGCACAGGCATTGGATAAATCCATTATAAAAATTGAAACAGCTGTAATGAATGCATTGGAGATGACGCCACCTGAATTATCTGCGGATATATACAGAACGGGACTTTATCTTGCGGGCGGTGGTGCATTGTTACGCGGACTGGATTTGCGTATTTCACGCAAAACAGGTTTGCCTGTTCACATTGCTGAAGACCCTTTGAGAGCAGTTGCCCGCGGAACAGGTATTGCACTTAAGAATATTGAGAAGTTCCCATTCCTCATGAGATAAACCCTACCTAACCTCCCCAAGGGGAGGGGTAAAGAATGAAAAACATATTTGTATTTATTTGGCGAAATCATTTTGTTTTTCTGTTTCTGCTTTTACAAAGTTTTGCGATTTATTTGCTGATACAAAATAACAATTATCAGCGCGCTGGTTTTATCAATTCAGCAAATGTTGTCAGCGGTAATTTTCTGAATTTTTACAGCAACATCACTGAATACTTTTCACTTAAAAAGGCTAACGAAATTCTCGCTTCTGAAAATGCAGAACTGAAAAAACATCATCCTAATTCTTATTTCAGATACGATGTACAGGTGTTTAATATCAACGACACTATTTATCGTCAGCAATATAATTACCGGGCTGCAAGGGTGGTTAATAAATCAGTAAACAAACGCAACAATTACATAACGTTAAACCGTGGCAGCCTGCACGGTGTTGAACCCGACATGGCTGTAATTACTCCTGTTGGTGTGGTTGGAATAGTGAAAAATGTTTCAGAGAACTTCTGCACAGTA
>SXHM01000245.1 GCA_005773695.1 Bacteroidota bacterium | reverse complement strand
TAGTGCCAATGGTTGGTAATCACAAAATAATTTTTGGCGACAAAAAAGATCTTGAAACCAAGTTTAAAAAACTAATGATTTTATACCAAAAAGGGCTCAGCAAAACGGGCTGGAACCAATATTCAATAATCAATCTGAAATTTAAAAACCAGGTAATCTGCACCAAAAAACAATAACATGGAAAACACTAAAATTGTAGTCGGCTTAGACATCGGAACAACAAAAATCTGCTGCATCGTGGGGCGAAAAGCTGACCATGGTAAAATTGAAATTCTCGGCATGGGTCGTGCCGATTCATTAGGCGTAAAAAGGGGAATGGTCTTTAACATTGACCAAACAGTTCAGGCGATAAGCCAGGCTGTTGAAGAAGCACAAAACAAAGCCAGTGTTGAAATTGGCGAGGTGAATGTGGGCATTGCAGGTCAGCATATCAAGAGCATGCAGCACCACGGTATTTACACCCGAAAAATTTCAAGTGAAGATACCATCACGCAGGTAGATATTGATGCGCTTATTGATGATATGTATAAACTGGCTATGCTTCCGGGTGAGCAGATTATTCATGTGCTTCCTCAGGAATATATTGTGGATGGTGAAATGGGAATCAAACAACCCATTGGCACTCCGGGTGTAAGGCTGGAAGCAAATTTCCACATCATTACCGGACAAACTACTGCTGCCAGTAACATCAAAAAATGTATTGAAAAAGCAGGACTGACCATGAAGGATATTATTCTGGAACCGCTTGCATCATCGGAAGCGGTGCTCAGTCAGGAAGAGAAAGATGCCGGTGTAGCTTTAGTAGACATTGGTGGCGGAACAACCGACCTTGCCATATTTTGTGATGGCATTATTCGCCACACTGCTGTTATTCCATTGGGCGGAAATATAATAACAGAAGACATTAAGGAAGGTTGCAACATTATTGGCAAACAGGCCGAACTGTTGAAAGTGAAATTTGGTTCTGCCCTGGCAAGCGAAAGTCAGGAAAACGAAATCGTTTCCATTCCCGGTTTGCGCGGAAGAGACCCGAAAGAAATTTCTGTAAAAAATCTGGCGAGCATTATTCAGGCGCGCATGGAAGAAATCATTGAATACGTTTATCACGAAATAAAAAATTCCGGCTACGAGAAAAAACTGATTGGAGGCATTGTGCTCACCGGTGGTGGTTCACAAATGAAACACATTACGCAACTGACTGAGTTCATTACCGCTTTAAACACCCGCATTGGCTATCCTAACGAACACCTTGCACCGGGAAGCCCGGAAGGTATTACCAGCCCGATGTATGCAACAGGTGTTGGGCTTTTGATGATGGGAATTCAAAGTGAAGAAAAGATTAAAACCCCGACACAATCAACCAACACCACTAAAAAGAAAGAGGAAGTTACAGGGCACTCTGACATTAAGAAAAAAGGTTCGTGGTTTACAGGTTTATTGAACAGGACCACTGAATTTTTTGAAGACGATGCGATAAAATAACCCTCGTAATTAACAATCAAGCGTTAAGAAAAACCCGAAATCCAAAAAAATACCGCAATCATATTGACCTAATATTAACCTGAATTTCTAACACCCAAAAAACCATGAACAACGACATGATAAAATTCGATTTACCTAAAGAACAGCCTTCCATCATTAAAGTGATAGGAGTTGGCGGAGGCGGCAGCAATGCTGTGAACCATATGTTCAAGCAAGGAATAAAAGGTGTTGACTTTGTAGTCTGCAACACCGACCAGCAAGCACTTGACCGCAGTCCAGTGCCAAAGAAAATTGTACTTGGAGCAAACCTTACCGAAGGACGCGGAGCAGGCTCTATTCCTGAAGTTGGAAAAAATGCTGCCATTGAAAATTTAGAAGAATTGAAAGACATTCTGAACTCAAAAACCAAAATGGTTTTCATTACTGCAGGAATGGGCGGAGGAACCGGCACCGGTGCTGCTCCCATCATTGCAAAAGCTGCGAAAGAATTGGGAATTCTTACCGTTGGTATTGTTACCATTCCTTTTCATTTTGAAGGAAGAAAAAGAAAATCACAAGCTGATTATGGTTTGGAAGAACTAAAACAAAGTGTAGACACCCTGCTTGTTATCAGCAATGAAAAATTGCGTGATATGTATGGCAATTTAAAGTTAGGTGAAGCATTTGCACAGGCCGATAATATTCTGACCATTGCAGCAAAAGGCATTGCTGAGATTATAACCGTTAGTGGCTATGTGAACGTGGATTTTGAAGACGTAAGAACAGTGATGAAAGACAGTGGTGTTGCCATCATGGGCTCTGCATCTGCTTCGGGTCCCGACAGAGCGGTGAAAGCTGTGCAGACTGCATTGGCATCTCCCCTTCTGAACGATAACAACATTGAGGGCGCAAGCAATATTCTGCTTTACATCAACTCAGGAAGCGAAGAAGTTACCATGGATGAAGTATCGGAAATTACTGACTACATTCAGAATGAAGCAGGACTAACTGCAGAGATTATCTGGGGTAATGGTTACGATGAAGATCTGGGTGACAGCATAACCGTTACAGTAATTGCAACCGGATTTAAAACAAAATCTGTTGAAGGATTTACTCCCGTTGCTGCTCCTAAAAAAGTAGTTAAAAACCTGGAAGAAGAAAAACCAATTGCTAAAGTTGAGCCCCTGACAACTGTTGCAGCAACTCCTGAGCCTCTTGCAGTGTTTGAAACTCCTGTAGCTGTTGTTGCGCCTCCTGTGCAGGAATACAGCCTTGAGCCAACGCTGAAAGTAATGGAACCTGTGGCAAAAATTGAAGAGCCTATAGTTACAAAGACTGAGGAGCCTTTAATGACTGAGCCTGTTCTGAAAACTGTTGAGCATGTTCAGGAAGTAACTGAACTTTTTACAACAATTACAGAAGAGCCCGTAATGGAAGAAACTTATACAGAAACAGCAACTGAAGTTGAGGAACCAATAGTTGCAAAAATTGAAGAAGAGCCTGAATTGATTTTTTCTGAAACTGAATTGGTAAATGAGCAAACATTGCTTACTGAATTCACGCTGAATGACGAAGAGCCCTTCATGATTGTGAAAGATGAAACCGCAAAACAGAAAACATTTGAGTTTGATTTAGGAAAAACTAAAATGCCGCATATAGAAGAAGTTGACCCAGTTGCTAAAGTTGAAGAAACTTTAGTTGATACTACCTCACCGATTTCAAGTGATGCCTTATTAAACCTTACAAGCCGTTTGATTGAAAACAAAGAATCGGATATGGACAGCCTGGAGATGGAAAAAATTCAGCAGGAGCGGATTGCCCGTTTGAAACAAGTGAACCAGAAATACAAAACACTGACCGGACTTAGCGAACTGGAAAGTGAACCTGCTTACAAAAGAAGAAATGTAAATCTTGATAACACCTTACATTCTTCTGAAAACAATATTTCAAGGTTTACACTCAGTGATGAAAAGAATGAAAACAATTTTGACAATAAAACTGAATTACGTTCCAACAACTCTTTCCTCCACGATAATGTGGACTAACTTCGTAGATTAGTGCAGATGTTTTTCGCAGCAGGCGCCCTCAAAAGGGGCGTTTGTTGTTTTAGGGAACTTCGTGCGTCATGCTGAACTTGTTTCAGGGTCTTAACATACAGATGCTGAAACAAGTT